>JAEOUG010000086.1 GCA_016839445.1 Candidatus Thorarchaeota archaeon | reverse complement strand
CTGTTCATCTACCTCGCACTTACTGCTCAGGCGCTGGTCATAGCAGACTTCTTCCTAGGTATCCTGGGACTGAGCGGGCTCGGCTGGCTCGTGATATTGATCAGTTGTCTCATCGGAGGCCTCTTGGGAGGTTTTGGAGGCCTGCTTGGCAGGTCCATTGTTGAGCTGGTCGATGAGCTGATACCTACGGAAGCCCCAATCACGAGCGAGATTAGCTGATCAACCGCCCTCTCCGGCTCCATAGCAGCCCTCCCAATGCAAGGGCCGCCCCTAGTGGGAGTAGTACTATCAGCGAAGCCACCAAGAGACTGAATCCAGTACGCGACGTATGCCCATCAATCTGGACAAAATAGATTGTAGGATTGAAGTAGACAAGAAACCACTCACCTGCCTCTGGTATCCGCAGAGACCATGATCCCTGGGAAACATCATGCATCTCAAAGAGTGGAGTCGAGGAGTCTCCCGCCTGAAGAAGGGCGAACTCAGGTGCAGAGAGAATTGTGAAGTCAATCCTGATGGGAACCCAATCATCATACTTCTGTTCATCGCCTGGATATAGGCTACCGTCACTGGTCGCTTCGAAGGACCCTCTGAGCAACTCGTTCTTGTCACACACTACTGAGAGATACTGCCAGGACAATCCATCGATTGTGAATCCGTGCACTGCTAGTGGTTCGTACACGCTGGGCGGAGGTGAGGGCGCAATTGTCACCAAGACAACAAGCATCAGAAAATACCCTGCCCTCATTGCAGTCGACTCCCTCAGATAGCTGACAGGTCTATTGAGCCGCCTCCCACCGGAGGGAAGATTACTACAAGATCGCCCTCTGAGAGTTCTTGATCGAGCCCCGCTATTCTCACACCGTTGCACATCACGATCTTCGCTTGATCTGGCTTGATGTTCAGCGATTGAAGCAGATCTGAGACCTTGTTCCCATCAAACTTGACTCTGAATGCTTCGCCAACCTCCAATCCTCTCGGCGCGAGCCGACGAAGTGTGGCGTAGAGCTTCACATCTACCTGCATCATTATCACTTGTAGTAGTCCACATCAACATCATCACGTGTGTATCCATGGCCTTTCAGGTGCTGACCACCACAGAGGAGCACCATGTTGAATGGGAACAGACCCACTCTCGCACCCTTGGGTATGACAGCATCAGACTTCGCCAAGGTGCCATCGATAAAGCAGTCTCCAAGATCCTCTTTCGTCAGTCCGATTCTCTCGATCAGACGTGCGAAGGTCTCTCCAGGAACATGCTTCATCTTCAGTACAGTGTCTTCATCGGGTCTGCTGTTCTTGACGAGCTTCCTCAGCATCCCATACAAATGCACGTCGATGTCGTCGTCAGCCATTAGGAATCAAGACCCCCTCGGAAGAATCGTAGTTAACACTAGTGGTTGCTGAAAAAGAGAGAGGTGAGAAGGACTTGTAGTCCTTCTCGTAGACCTTCTACATGTTCTTGTATACTGCATCCAGCTCTTCGTCGGGGACATCGAAGACGACGTTGTGTGGCGGCAGCTTCTCGGTGTAGAAGAACTCGGGCAGCCTGTCATCCTTCTCAGTGAAGCCTGCCTTCTTGTTGAACTCGCGTTCCATCTTCAGCACCTTCTTGCCATACGCCGTAACATCCACCGCCTTCCCCAAGAAGGCGTCCACAGTGTCTGTCATCGCCTTGAATCCGTCATCATCATCCAGGACGCAGAATGCAATGAACAGACAGTAACCTGAGGAGTCTATGTAGGCGGTTGTGGCCTGAAACGCCTGGGAGAGCTCGGCCTTTTCGATCTTCCTTGGGTCAGTAACCGTGCCCTTGATTCCGAGAATCTCGGCGGCGATGGTGTAACCCGCTGTGTGGTCTGCTCCCATGGTGGTTGTTGCATAGGTGACTCCTATGCCCTTAATCGGTCTGGGATCATAGGCCGGCAATGCCTGTCCCTTCACAACAGGTATTCTCGTTACCCCAAGTGCTTCTCCGGCTGTCAGTGTGCCAGAGCATACAAGCGCCCCCTCTATTGATTTCTCATCGTAGGCCTTCTTGAGAAGCTCGATCGCCTTCTTGCCATCTCCGAAGGGAATCTTCCCTGCTTCCATGAACATCGCAATTGTGTTCCCTGCCTCAATAGTGTCCAACCCGATATCGTTGCACAGCCGATTGAGCTCTGCAACATCGTGGAGCTCCCCGATGCCGAGGTTTGCGCCGAGGGCCCATGCCGACTCGTACTCCAAGGGCGAAACATGGAGCTTGCCTGTCTTCTCGTAGGGGACTACATTGGAGCAAGCCATAATGCAGCCAGGGTGACATGCATGACCGTACTTCCCTTCGGCCTTGTCACCGAACTTCTCCTTCGTCCTATCGACAAGATCATGCACTGCCTCTCCCGAGATCTTGGCCGCTTTGTCGAATCTCCCCGAACTAAAGCCTCTGGTTGGAAGACCGCCGGCTTCGCTCAGGATGTTCTGAAGGATGTTAGTTCCGTAGTTCTTCAGGCCTCCATAGGGGTTCCCGTCCTTGTCTTTCAGGCGCCCAGTGACCGCGTGGTCATTGAGGGAGTTCACGAACACCTTCCTGGCTTCGTCAAACCGCTCTTTCTCCTTGGCCTCCGGTCTGGAACCTCCGGTATCGTCGGATATGATGGCAACAATCCGTTTCGAGCCGAAGACCGCACCAAGTCCTCCTCTCCCTGCGTACCTGCCTGGATCGGAATTCTCGATGTTGTTGCCGAAGACTCCTGCGCACTTGTACAGTCGCTGGCCTGCTAACCCTGCGCCTATGATGCCAGGCTTTGTGGGATAGTCCTTCCATATCTTCTTGATGAGTTCGTAGAGTCCAATCCCAGCATAGTCGTTGGTTCTCTTTATTTCGCACTTGTCCTTCCCTATGACAATGCTGTACCAGTCATCACCCTCGGGCATCCCTTCAATGATGATTCCGCGAACACCGATATTGGCCAGTCGTGTCGCAGTGAGCCCTCCTGCGTTGGCCTCCTTGATGCCGCCTGTCAAGGGTGACTTCGCACCAACGCTCAGCCTACCTGATGAAGGGGCCATGGTTCCTGCTAGTAGTCCTGGGGATATGACAATCTTGTTCTTTTCTCGAAGGGGATGACACATCGGATCCACTTCTTCAGACACTACCGTACTGGTGAATGCCCTGCCGGCGAGATCCGCGTGCTCCTTCTTGACGTCTTCCCACTTGTGTGAGAGATCCGTCATGTTGATTCGCAATACTCTACTCGTGGCAATTCCTCCTCTGTACACCAATGTCCAATCGTTCTTATTAGCGATATGCTTCAAAGCTTCATATCGTTATGCATCAATATGCACAACGGAGCCTAGGTTTCGTTCCGAACATTTATCTCGGCCGTGGGCGAGTTCCAAAGCGAATCGAGGGGTCGGATTACTGTGGTCCTCAGAGAGCAGGGCACAATACTGGATGCGTCAGCGACAGAAGACGGGCTACCTATCATCATTGTTGGATTCAGTAGTGGGAGGCAACTCGAGTTTGTGCTTGATGAGAAGACACTGGGCTCTGTTCCTCATCTTGGTGATATCGTCACTGTCATTTACGAGCCTACTGAGGCCCCTGCGATTCGTGGAATCCGCGTCGACGGCATAGATGAGGAGATTGCTGCAGATGGATCTCTTAGAGCACTGCAGAGGATTGCCGAAGAATATGATGGCCTTGACTGGGCAGAACTCGTGAGCAATCAATTCAGTGCCATGCATGAGCGGGGTATCGACCTTTCGCGTGCCGGTTCTGATCTTCGATTTCAGGTATGCCTTGGCCTCTATTCTCGAGGCTATCCAAGAACCCCTCACGAGCCTCACAGTGTAATCCAGTCTCTTCTGTACCGTAACTTCGAGCCAGATGCGTACCTGTTCCAAGAAGACACTCCGGGGGCTGTTGGCGGTCCTGGAAGAGAATGGAACACCATGTATTGTGTACATCGCAGATTCTTGGAATCACAGCTGATGCAGGGCGAGAAGGTCCTTTGCATAGATGATGGAATACTTGAATTCGGAGCTCGAACGAGAGGTGGAACGATTTCAGTCACCAGTCAGAGGCTTGTCGCTATTGGAATGTACGGGTTATACCTGACTCGACCCGACGAATCTTGGTTCGACATAATGTACCCCTCTGATAGCTGGTTCGGGACGCTGATTCATGTAGGGCCTAGCCATCCTCCGACTCCCTATGGTTCGCTTGATTATCTTCCTCTCTCCAGACTTAAGGAGGCAAAGGTGAATCTAGGTAGACGAAGCAAGACCATTGAACTCGTTTTCAAGAACGTCCGCATAGCGAGGTGTCGCATAAAGGAACCCTCTGGCGTCACAGTCTTCCCTGGGGTCCATGTGCAACTGAGCAGTCGCCAACTCAAGATCAAACCGCACACTGGTGATGCTCGGGTTGTCCTCAGGCCTGGGCATCTCCTTCACGGAAGGCAGGACAAGTCCGATTTGAAGATACGACTTCAGTCACTTCGAGATGCCATCCTCGATGCAAGTAGTTCGGCAGACGATATCTGGGGCTCCTTCCCTGAATAGAACTCGTTCCGAATCATTTAACTATGGTTAACGTTCCATTTTGCAGGTGCTCAGGGAATCTCTTTTATCTCCCGAGCACCGGAGTCACACAGGACAAAGGTGAATGGAATGCACAGAGAAATGGCCAAGGGTGTCTATTACATAGGTGTGGATGACCACCACACCAAGCTCTTCGAGAATCTTTGGGAATTGCCCTTCGGTGTGTCGTACAATAGCTACTTGATTGTCGACGAGAAGATAGCGCTCGTTGAAACGGTGAAGGGTCCATGGTCAAGCGAATGGATTGAGAATATCAGAGAGATAGTAGACCCATCCAAGATCGATTACATCATCTTGAACCACATGGAGCCTGACCACACCAGTTCGCTCCCTGATATCGCCAGGATTGCCAAGAATGCTACCATGGTCTACACATCCAAGGCCTCAGACATGCAGAAGTCCTTCTACGATGTACCCCTCAAGGAGAAGATCGTTGAGGATCTTGAGGAGATCTCTCTCGGCGGCAAGACCCTGAAGTTCGTTCACGCCCCCTTCCTTCACTGGCCGGAGACCATGTTCACCTACATCGCCGAAGACCAGATTCTCATGAGCTGCGATGCCTTTGGGGCATTCGGCGCATTGAACGGTAGGCACTTCGACGACGAGATTGACCTGGATCTTGTTGAGATGGAGAGCCGCCGATACCTCTCTGCAATCATTACGAGCTACTTCAAGTTCGTGCAGAAGGCTATTGCCAGAGCGAAAGATTTGGGTATCGGTCTCAAGATGATTGCTCCAAGCCACGGCCCGATCTACCGAGAGCATCCGATGTGGATTGTCGAAAAGTACGATGAGTGGACCCGGCCTGAGCTCGAGAAGCACTGCACCATTGTGTATGGCACCATGTATGGCTACACACATAGACTTGCCATGAAACTCAAGAAAGAGCTCGTTGACATGGGTGTCGATGTGAGAGTTCACAACGTGTCCTATAGCGAGATGAGCAAGATTCTTGTCGACTCAGTCCGTGCCGGAGTGCTAGTAGTCGGGACCCCCACCTATGATGCATTCCCATTCCCCAAAGTCTGGGCCTTTGTGAATGAAGTGAAGGGGAAGAGATTCCCTGCCAATGTCATCGGCCTCTTCGGGACATACGGCTGGGGTGGCGGTGGTGTCCGTAAGCTGAAAGAGATGTTCGAAGAGATGCGTTGTGAAGTTCTAGAACCCGTTATCCGAGTCAAGGCCCGTCCGACTGACGATGAGGAGCGACAGGTGAAGCTGCTTGCTTCAGATATTGCGAAGCGGCTCAAATGAACCTACACGGACCGACTGGAACCACAGTTATTAGGATGACTTGACATACCCTTCTTGGAGAGGGGAGAATGTCGATTCGGGCGGTCAGAGCTGACAGGCGCTTTCTGTATCCTGTTCTAGTCGCTCTCATCTTCGGCGCTACTCCCACTGTGTTAATCCCACAGATGTCCTCAACGGAGAGGTACGAGGCGCTGCCCGTCTTTGTGACACTTCCGTCGATACTCGTTTCCTTCCTTGTCGCGTACTTCCTACTAGAAAAGGGGACTAAGAATAGGCTGACGCAGCTTTCACTGCTTACTGGACTCATCCTCGCTCCTGTCTTCTACTTGTTATCCCCGTTCTACATCGTGACCTACGGCGTGCTTCTCACCTACGTATTAGTTGTGTCGTACCTCCTATGGCGGTCTTTGTACAGCATAGATCTTCTCAGAAACATGTCTCCGCTCTCTGAACAACAATCTACATTGATGCCCTCTGGGTCGCTTTATGGTACTTCCATTGCTGTCTGGGCAGGATTCTCGATTCTCCTAGATCTCCTGACCAAGTCTGGGTCATTTCCAGTTTCCGCCATTCTTGGGACTCTTCTTTTCCTCTCCGTCTCGCTGTTGATGTCGTCAAGTTTCACAATCGTAGGTCCGATTCTTCTTGGGCGAGTGACTCCGGATGAGGACGTGTTCTGGCAGGACAAGGACGGCGGAACAGTGGTTGTAGACACTGCATTCTATGCTCGCAAGGTGTACACTGCTGACTGGCCAACGGCTTGCATTGGATGCGGAACCATGTCTGTGTCCTCCTATGATGGAGGAGTGGTATCTCTTGACCGTCCGAGACGCAGCTCAGCTGGCTCTGGGCCGTCATCAGCTCATTATGGTCGGAGCTTCACTGGAAGTGGGCGTATCTTCGTCTGCCCGAAGTGTAGGGAGTTGTCAAAAGGAGAGAGAAGATATGTGCGGCTCAGTAGGTTGTGGGGTGTCCTTGTTTCGATTGTCCTGATATGCATTGCTGGCAGGGGGGACTTGCCTCTTTGCCTCTTCGCTTACTCGTGGATTCCACTCTTGTTTATGTCTCGTGTATTCTGGGTTACACCTCGGGAACCGTATGACAGCTTCTTCGATATTCAGGTTTCTAGGGACGTGAAATACGTCTTCAGAAACGAGAGATACTACAACCTGTGGCGTGAGATGAATCCGAGTCTGATGTGTGTCTTCAAACCGGGGCTGCGAATTGCACGTGCTGCAATTCCAAAGGCTTCAGCTGCCATCTTTGCAGTGGCGGCCTGTTTTGGGCTGCTCCTCTCATCCATTTCGCTCCTGTATTTCGTCGCAGGTGGCATAATGATGGGTGTGATGATTGTCGGAGAATACGCTATCATATGCCTGGTTTCGAGAGGTGTAGAAGAGATTGCACTCAGACTTCTGACATAGAGCCACTCTTAGTCTCATCTAAGCGCACTCTTATTAGCAAGTGGAAAGCTGGCACCTCATTCTCGCTTCGGCGATGATGAGAACGGGAGGAGTATGCCTCCCGAGAGAGAGTTGAGAACGATGGACCTCAAAGGAACAGAGACCGAGAAGAACCTGCTCACCGCTTTTGCAGGTGAGTCTCAGGCCACAAACAGATACATGAGATATGCAAAGGCCGCAAAAGAAGAAGGCTATCAGTATATCGCCAAGGTATTCGAAGAGACTGCCAGAGAGGAAGTCGAACACGCCGCGAGATTCTTCAAGTTCATGGATGCAGGCGGCTGCACCCCTGAAGTAAAGGTTGAGTGGATGTTCCCCACTGGCCACATAGGGACTACTGAGGAGAATCTCAGGTCCGCTGCCAAGGGGGAGAAGTTCGAGTTCAGCGATATGTATCCCGGCTACGCCGATGTAGCTGAGAAAGAGGGCTTCAAGAACATCGCCCATGTATGGCGTATGATAGCCCACGCTGAAACTTGGCACCACGAGCGATATACTAAGCTCGCCGATATGGTGGCTGATGGTAGTATTCTGAAGAAGAAAGAGAAGATCAAGTGGCGATGCTCTAACTGCGGCTACATCCATGAGGGCGACCACCCTCCAGAGAAGTGCCCTGCATGTGATCACGCCAAGGGATACTTCTATCCACACGTCTTCCAGTAATCAAGGTCATGGAGTTCCGTGCTTCTATCGGGACTCCACCGCTTTTCCTTTCTCCTTTTCTAGAGGCAGTCAGAAGACCGTTCGATACATCTAAAACCAAGCCAGCTCACCACTGCATGTCGTGACGAAAATGAACAGTCTGTATGGCAAGGATTTGATTACTACACAGGACTGGAGCGTCGAAGAGCTGGAGAAGACTCTCGACCTCTCCTTTGAGTTCAAGGCTAACCGGTATGATCACCCGTTGAACAACTGTCTTGATCGACGGACCTTCTTCATGTTCTTCTACAATCCAAGTGTGAGAACAAGACAGTCGTTTGAGGCCGCAGCTACTGAGCTCGGTGGACACGCTCAGTTTCTGGAACCCAAGAGCATGCGACTGAAGTCTGCCAAGACGG
Organism: Candidatus Thorarchaeota archaeon; assembly: GCA_016839445.1. Taxonomy (GTDB): domain Archaea; phylum Asgardarchaeota; class Thorarchaeia; order Thorarchaeales; family Thorarchaeaceae; genus SMTZ1-45. The sequence goes on along the minus strand of JAEOUG010000086.1, from coordinate 15,473 downwards.
CTGGCGAGACGGTTCAGGATGCTGCCGAAGTCATGAGCAGATATGCTGTAGGCATTGGCATCAGAATTCTAGAGACCGCACTTGAGACCTACGGGCAGGGTGATGAATTGCTGCGGGAATATGCTCAGTACGCCACGATTCCTATTGTCAGCATGGCGCATGACCGCTTCCACCCATGTCAGGGTCTCGCCGACGTGATGGGCTACCGCATGCATGCTGGCAAGAACCTGAAGGGGAAGAAGCTCGTGCAGGTGTGGGCCAAAGGTGCCTTGGTAAGATCTTGGTCTAGCGTTCAAGAGAGTATCCTCCTCAACTCGCGACTTGGAATGGATGTCACTCTCGCTCATCCGAAGGGATACGAACTCGACCCTGAAGTCATCAAGTGGTGCGAGGAGAACGCACAGAGATCTGACAGTACCTTCGAGATCGTGCACGATCTTGAGGAAGCTTACAAGGACGCGGATATCGTCTACTCACGAAACTGGATGACGTCCAACTTCTATGACTATGTGGCCAAGGACAACGTTGATGGAGCGAAGAGCAAGGAAATCCAGCTTGCATCCAAGTATGACGACTGGATCTGCAACAAGGAATGGATGTCCATGACGAACAACGCGCTGTTCACACATTGCGGTCCCGTTGACAGGAATGCTGAGGTCACAGATGAGGTCTGCGACGGACCAAGATCAATCGTATATGATGTTGCAGAGAATCGATTACACGTCCAGAAGGCCATAATGGCCCTGACTATGGGCAAGCAGTAGTTCGCAACGGGGTCAGGTCACTCTTGGCATCGCCGGTCGCACGAACCGCGCCATTCCTCAAACAAACACTATGGCTTTGGGTAACACGTATATATCAGCGCAATACAGTGATGTCAAGTTATCCGGGAGGAATTCCAAGGTCGAGATGGATGCGTGGCGCTTCTGAGAAGGGTGCAACCTGTGCGTATGTTGTAGACTTGGCTCTCTCACGCCCATCAAGCTCAGACTTGGTTCAGGAAAACTCACGTGGGTGCCTCTGGCGCCCACACCTTATTCTTCTGACAGGTCGCCGTACCTATGACAGCGAATCCAGTGATCTGTTTCAACTTCCCTGTATTCGGGCACCTGTTCCCTGCAGATGTCAATGGCGAACCTGCACCGCGGGTTGAATGGACATCCTGAAGGAATCTCGGTGAGATCCGGAGGGTCTCCTGGAATGCCGCGAAGGCGAGGTCTCTTCCCTGCCTTCATCTGCATCATGGCGATGGTGGGGAATGAAGACATCAGGCCCATGGTGTAGGGGTGGTCCGGTTCATGGAACATCTTGACCGCAGGTCCGAACTCCATGATCTTCCCGCAGTACATCACAGCAACTCTGTTCGATAGCTCGGCTACGACTCCAGCGTCATGGCTGATCAGCAGCAACGAGACATCAAAATCATCACGTACCATTCCGAGCACGTTTAGAATCTGCCTCTGCATGGTGACATCCAACGCTGACGTTGGCTCATCTGCAATAACCATGTAGGGTCCGGCAATGAGGGCCATGGCGATAAGGATTCGTTGAGATTCCCCGCCACTGAAAGTTGACGGGTCCATGACATACCTGAGACCGGCATCAGCGAGTTGTACGATGCCGAGATACTCAAGCACCTTCCTCTTGAGTTCGATGAGGCGTATCTCATCCTCATGGACTTCCACAGGTTCTGCAGTCTGGTATCCAATACTGTGCTGAGGGTTGAGAGCATGGCCGAGTCCCTGAGGGATGAGGCTCAGTTCCTTGCCTCGGATCTTCACTCTCTCATCCTCTGGAATGCTCAGCATATCTTGCCCACGGAAGATGACTTTCCCTGAAACACCCGGTCTCTCCTCGAGGGGCTTCTTTCCTTCGCGGAAGGCTCTCATAAGTTCGGGGTCATTAGAGGCACCGGCTGAGAATCTAGCAATGCGTTCGAACAGACCCATCACCGAGAGAGCAAGGCTCGTCTTGCCAGAACCGCTCTCGCCGAGAATGCCTACGCACTCCCCCTCACGCACTACTATGGATACGTCATCCACAGCTCTGACAAGCCCCTTCTTTGATGGATAGTACGCTCGGAGATTCTCAACTACTAGGATAGGGTCGCCCTTGGCCATCCAGACACCCAGCCTGAGCATCGATGTTTCTCTAATAAAGCGTGTCAAAGAAGCATTCCAGACTGCTCAGCACTTGTCGATCTTCTCAAACTGGAGTTCGAACAACACTGACCCATCCGCTCCGTATGCCCGAAACCTGAGGCGTCCCTCCTCGCTGGCGTCATATTGAAGATAGCCACCATCGGGATCGTGAGTGTCCACGAGGGCAACCTGTGTGGACGACATCTCGGTCACGACGAAGTCCAGTGGATTGTCCTTGTCCTCCGAGGCCACGAAGTCTCTGTCAAAGTGCCTGAGCAACATGTGAATCTCGTTGTTTCTCTCGACAAGTGCGACTATCTCGTAGATGTAGATTGACTGCCCCTTCAGCCACCTGAAGACGCACGCCTTGTTTCGGCGAGCTTCAGGTAGCCAGTACTCCTCGAAAATGTCGTCGCCGTGGACACCTCTCCAATAGCCCGTCAGCATCTCCAATTCGGACACTGACCTACCCTTCAGTGCATCGCGCGAGTATGTCATACCCCAGAAGTCTCCGTCTCGTCCTCAAAGATGCATTGTTCTATGCATGGCACGGCAACGAGAAACGGGAACTGTTAATAGCTATACTGACACGAATGTGGTGAGGATTCGCCATGGCAGAACCCATTGTCTATTTCGCTGACAGAGAAGCAGATTCAGAATACAACATGCTCGACAAGATTGAGCATGTCTTCAAGAGACTAGGTCTCGAAAAAGCCATCAAGAAGGACTACCGAGTTCAAGTGAAGACCCATTTCGGCAACTGGGGAAACACGAACTATCTCAGGCCCGCATATGTCCGCAAGGTCGTAGACCTAGTACGTGAGGCGGGCGGTCACCCTTTTGTCACTGAGACCTGTGGTCTGGGATATGGCGCAGGAGGGACCTATGGAGGAAGGACCACCGCGCCAGAGTACCTGGCCATGGCCGCACTGAACGGCTTCACGCCTGCATCAGTCGGGGCCCCCATCCTCATGGCTGACGGATACTGGGGAACGGACACCCACCGTGTCGCGATAGATGGCGAGTTCGTGCAGCATGTTGACATTGCTGCTGCCGTCTTGGACTCAGACATCATCATCATGCTTACTCACGCCAAAGGCCATGGGCTCAGCGGGCTTGGTGGATCGATTAAGAACCTAGGCATCGGTCTTGTGGGGAAGAGTGGAAAGGCAGAGATGCACTTCATGAAGAACATCAGTGTTGACGCTGAGACGTGTAAGGGCCCCGAGTGCTCTGCTTGTCTGAGCGTATGCCCTGTGCGATGCATCACAATGAAGAAGGTGGCAGTTATCGACACTGATGCCTGCATTCACTGTGGTCATTGCAGGGGCGTGTGTGCAAGTGAGGTCAAAGCTAGAGCCATATCGATTGGATGGAGGCCTGCACCTGAGCAGGCCGTCAGATTCGTGGAGAATGCTCTTGGTGTCGTGGACTCAGTCGGACGAGAGCGATTCTACTATCTGAATCTGGCTATTGACATCTCAGACAAGTGCGACTGCTGGAACGTTGGTGCTCCACTGCTCGTGCACGATGTCGGAATATTCGGGTCTCAGGACCCTGTAGCCATTGACCAGGCCACTATGGACGCAGTTTCAGCAGCAACTCCGAATCCCGCCTCTCTTGCATCCGACTGCAAAGAAGGTGAGGACAAGTTCGCGGTTGCTCATGGTCATAAGGATCAAGACTCGGGAGAACATCTCCACTTCGCAGAGGATCAGCTATCTCATGCAGAGAAGATTGGCTTGGGAAGCCGGAAGTACAGACTAGTCACCCTTCGGAAGCCAAAGGCGAAGAAGTAGGAACGGTGGATTGGGGGCTACCATTCAGGTAATTCCTCATAGCGGTGACACATGACCTTGTGGCCGTCATCGACCTCGCGAAGCTCGGGCTGGATTTCTCTGCACTTGTCTATGACGAAGTCACACCGCTCACTGAATGGACATCCGATTATTGGTTGTGTGTTGTCGGGTGCCTGGCCTGGGATGCCTCTGATTCTCAGGCCCTTCTCTCGTATCTTCTTGATGGCCTCCATGCTCGGATTGCTCATTATGAAGGCTCTCGTAAAGGGATGGCCGGGATTGCCTAGTACTCTCTTGGTGGTCCCAATCTCGACGATGTGTCCTGCTGTCATGACTGCAATCCTGTCACAGGTCGCGTTTATCGTCGTCTGATTGTTGCTTATGAGCAGCATAGAGAGACCTAGTTCGTCTCGTGCGAGCTGAATGGCCTCCAGGATTCTGTTTTGGATTGCCATGTCTACAGCTGTCGTAGGTTCGTCAGCGATGACCAGGTCCGGAACCGTAACAAGCGCCATGGCCATGAGGACACGTTGGTCTTCTCCTACGCTGAACTGAGAGGGCTTCATGTCCTTGCGGAGGATTGCGTCCCCGAGTTCTACCAAGTCCAACGCTTTGATCACACGCCGTATTACTCCTTTCTCCGAGAGCTTTCCGGTTTCGTCATGTGCAAAGAGGGGCTCTGCAGTCTGCTCGACGATCTTTGAGTACGGATTCAGCGACTTCGTGGTGCCTTGCGGGATGTACGTTATTCTATCCCCTCTAATCCTTCTGAATTCGTCTTCAATCAGCTTGACAAGATCCTGCCCCTTGAACCAGATGTGTCCCTCTACTCCCGGGAGGTCCTCTCCAACTTCTTCTGATGCGTTTGACTTGTCAGTAACTCTCTCCCTAAGTTCCCACAATCGCTTGTTCTCATCACTTGACGACGAGGAGGCGTAGTATCTGGAAACGTCATCGAAGAGCCCAAGGATTGCCAGAGCAATGCTCGTCTTCCCAGATCCTGACTCTCCGAACAATCCGAAGATCTCTCCGCGCCGCACCTCGAAGCTGACGCGGTTGACGGCTCTCACCAATCCTCTCTTCGATGTATAGAATGCCCTGAGGTTCTCCACCTTCAGAACTACATCGCTCTCTTCGGATGACATGGGTTTTCGATGTCCAATTCACTCAAATACTCTATGGCTGGCGCATATACTTCATCTGGCCATGGCCCTGTCCGTCACATCCTTAAGCATAAGGTGGGACCTCGGGCGTCACATGCAAAGGAAGATTCCTAATGGCCGCGAATGACCGTCCAACGTTCTACATCTACCTGACTTACTCACTTCAGGCGGCAGCTCAAGCCATAAGCTGGCAGTTCGTGACCTTCTTCGTCAAGCACGAGCTACACACACCAGGCTTCCTTGAACTCACTATAGTCTGGGCGGCCCCCGCCCTAGTTACTCTTCTGATGGCGAATGTCTGGGGGTGGCTTTCGGACCGCAAGGGAAAGCGCAGGCTCTTCATGATTGTTGGCTTCGCCGGCTACGGAGCGACATTCCTTCTCTATTCAGTAGTGACGACAAGCCTGCAGTACTTGGTCGTGGCCATTATCGGCGCCGTCTTCTCGTCTGCGGCACTCCCTGCCGGCCAAGCGCTGCTCACAACTCGGTCCGAGAAGAAGGGAGAGCGGCTTGGCACCTTCATTGCAGCCCAGTCTGGTGGCTGGTTCCTTGGTGCGTTCCTCAGTGGTGTATTATATGACTATGTAGGAATGTTCGCTCTCTACAGGCTTGCAGCCCTTCTCAGCATCGCAGCGACTCTGGCCTGTGCTGGTCTCATCAAAGACGTTCCTTTCGTGAAGCGACGAGCAGCTGACAGGACTGGTGTTGTCGAGATCCTCAAGCGGCCTGGGATGTCTAGATTAACGCTCGCTGTGGCTCTCAGTCAGATTGGCATCAACTCAGTCTCTTTCCTTCTTGCCATCATGCTGGTCGATGAGCTAGGTGGCACGACTGCTTTCGTGGGTCTAGCTAACTCAGGAGCAACTCTGACGGCCTTCTTCTTGACTAGGTACGTAGGCAGGATCGTCGACAACAGAGGGCCGGTGAGGGTCTTGGTCGCTGCCTATCTCAGCTATGGGGCTTTCGCCTTCCTGTTCGCCGTGGTTTCAGATCCGATTGTTGCAGCGATTCTCTGGGCGCTCCCTATCTATCCACTCTCGTCCACGGCAACGACAGCTTTGGCGGCTCTGATATCAGGAGAGGACGAACGAGGGCGTGCGATGTCGTTGGTCTACGGGGCGCAGAACGCAGGAACGGCGCTGGGGCCCATTATTGGAGGAGTATTCGCAGAGTACATCTTCCTCAAGGTGCAACCGATTTCGTGGATCAATATGGTGTGCAATATCCTAGCCCTAGCTCTTGCCGCATCTCTACTCAATCTGAGAGTATCGCAACGGGAAGACGAACCTGCTACTGAAGAAGAAGTCGTAGAATCGTCTGCCGGGGACTCACCAATAGTTTGAAGACGGTTCTCGCAGACGGGGAATGCATGAGTGGTGCGTGCACAGCTGGGGCGAAGGTAATCGGGAACAGGTACCTGATCTTCAAGAATCGAGACCTGATATGGCCCGACTTCTTGGATAGCGTCGTGTTCGATGATCAGGTCCTTCTTGTCGAAGGTGCAGATGTGGAGAGTGGTCTGGCGACAGGCGCGGCTTTTGGTGTCAACGTGCACGGACTGGCCGCAGCAAACACGACTGTCCTGATCAGCGATGATGCACCCTACGACGACTTGATGGAGCGCGTCCTCAGAAACTGCGTCGACATCGAGTCGGCACATGAGCTCATCACGACTGAGATTGAGGCTGGTTTCAGGTATCAATGGTCCAACTTCATACTCGCAGACCCCGGGCAAGTTGCGGCGGTCGAGATTGGCACTGACCACGCGGAAATAGAGCTGGATTCCACAATGATTGTCAGGACCAACCATCACCTTCTGCTTCCTACGTCTGATGTTCTGAAACGAGCTTCGGCAGAAGCCCGGGAGGCTGGAGGCCCATTAGCTACCAGTCAGAAGCGACGTCAGATTGCCAGCAATATCCTTGCTTCAGCTCGGTCTACTATGGACATAATGGACCTGCTGAGTACACACAGTGAGGGAAGAGGATTCGACTCGATTTGCAGGCACTACCCACAGGACCCACGGCAGAATCCGTACCAGGGGAGTACCGTCTACAGCTACATTCTCGAGGCCGAATGGGATGAAGACGGGGACCTCGAGATCCGGATTCATGTGGCGAAAGGAACCCCCTGCTCCAGCACATACATGGACTTTCCGGTCGACTTCTCTCTTCCACCAACTGAGAAAGAAGACCTCATCCGAAGCTTCCCGTAGCAGGCCTCTCCAAAGCACTGAGTATATCTGATGCCTGGTCAACAGATGCGATGTGGTCAAATGGACATCGAGAAGCTCAGGGACTCCCTAAGGAGTGTTTCAGTCACAACAGCGACACCCTTCACTGACAATCTTGGCGATATTGACGAAGCGGGGCTGGAACAGAATCTGCAATACCTCACGAGCAGCGGAATCGATCTGGTTGTTCCGTGTGGGAACACCGGCGAGTACTACTCCCTCTCAGAGTCTGAGTGGCGGCGTGTCGTAGATGCTACCATGAGCGCCGTTTCTCCGGGTACTCTCGTTATGCCTGGAATCGGTGGATCAATCACAACGGCACATGAACAGCTTGCGTACGCCGAAAAGGAGGGCGCAGAGATGGTCATGGTCATGTACCCACAGCACGTCTTCAGCTCGGAAGAGGGAATCAGGGATTACTTCGTCAAGATTCTCGATGCCGCGAAGATAGGAGTTGTCCTGTACAAGAAGGGTCCGCTCCTGTCAGACAGAGTCCTTGCAGAACTAGCTGGACATGAACGCCTGGTTGGTGTGAAGTACGCCTTCGGGAGGATTGTAGACTTTGCTCGCACAGTGCAGACCGTCGGGTCTGGGATTGCCTGGTCATGCGGCACGGCTGAGCGATTTGCGCCTTTCTTCTGGCTCGCAGGCGCAGAAGGATTCACTTCTGGGCTCGGGAATTTCGCACCCAAAGTCTCCCTCTCCATGTTGGAGGCTCTCCGTATAGAGGACTACTCGGAGGCTATCTCGATCCAGCATATGATTGCAGATCTGGAGTTCCTTCGTGAGGAACGAGGGGCTGCCAATAACGTGCCTGTCATCAAGGCTGCTCTTGACCTGCGGGGTCTGAATGGGGGCGACTGCAGACCTCCAATCCACAGTCTTGGCAACGACGAGAAGTCTCGAGTCGCCAAGGCGATAGAGGGCTGGCCCTTCTAGAACCCTGTCCTTCTGACTGGAACTGCCGCAGAGCAGTATGGACATCGGGCCTCATCAGGACCAATCCACTCCAAGTGGTGAAGACCGATTTCACTTCCGCACTCCTTACATCGCTGTGGAAGCGAGTAGACCTGCTGTGGTTCCGTCTGAGCCCATGTCTGTTGCTCCACAGTTGACTTAACATATGCGACAATCGCCACTACTGGGCCAACTCCTATCCCCACTGAGCCAATGACCAGAAGAATGGTCCAGAGAGCCCAGTCCATGCTCAAGATGTCCGTGAACAGCATCTGCATCGAGGCCCAGAACGCAAGGACACCGATGAGAGTGACTACGAGTCCGGCAACAACTCTGCCCTGGTTCATCCCTGAATTCTCCTTGGCGCTGTTCAGTCAAACTTGATGGACTTCCCATCAATGAATACTTGCTCGACCTTGCTGTAGAAATCGAATGGATGGCCTGACCAGAGGACCACATCTGCATCCTTTCCTGGCTCCAGCGAGCCAACTCTGTCCTGAATGTCGAGTATCTCTGCAGGGTTCATAGTGACGCACTTCAGAGCATCGTCTTCTTTCATCCCGTGCTTGATTACATACATTGGGAGAAGTGGGAAGTGAAGCATGGGCGTGAGTGAATCGGTCTGCAGAGCGACCTTGACACCGGCCTTGTGCAACGCAACTGCGGTCTCAAATCCGCGTTCTCGTGTTTCTGGCTTGCTTACCCAGTATATTGTTGGACCAACAACCGCAGGTGCCTTCGACTTGGCTATAGCCTTCGCAATCTTATGACCTTCCGTGCAGTGAATGAGGACAAGCCTGAGGTTGAATTCTTCAGCGATTCTGATGATTGTGGCTATGTCATCCGCGCGGTGCGCATGAGCGTGAAGTGGTATCTCGCGCTTGAGTACCTTGGCGATGACTTCCATTCCGAGGTCCCGCTTGGGAGCTGCAGGTGGTGCTTCACCATTCTCCTTGGCTGCGCGTGCTTTCTCGCCGAAGTTCTGCCATTCATTGAGATAGTTCTGTCCGTCAGTGAAGGTCTTCCTAAGCAGAGAGGCAACACCCATTCTGGTTGTGGGTGTCTTCTTCTGTTCTCCGTACACACGCTTCGGGTTCTCACCCAAGGCGACCTTGAGGCCTGACGGCGCCATGACTATCATATCGTCAACAACACCGGTCCCGAGTGGCTTCACGACGAAGGCCTGTCCTGAGATAACGTTTGCAGATCCGGGACCTGTGTTTATGCAGGTCACGCCGCCCATCACAACTTCTTTGAGAGAGGGCTCGAACGGATAGAAGGAGTCGATCCCACGTATCTCCGGAGTGACTGGATTTGTGCTCTCGTTTCCGTCCAATCCTGCGGACCCGATTGATCCATCGAAGAGCCCTTGATGAGTGTGGGCATCGATGAATCCAGGGACGATGTACTTCCCGTTGGCGTCAATCTTCTTCGCGTCCTTTGGGATGTCGATATTCTTGCCAACTGCAATGATCTTCTTGTCGAAGACGATGCTAGCATTCTCTATCTTGCCATTGACAGGGCACATGATGGTGCCATTGACGATTGCGAACATTGCGGAGCCTCAACATGAGTTGAATTGATGTGGGTCAAAAGTCTTCTCTTACTGGACGAATTCGCCATCCTTCTGGGCTAATCGATTCTAGATACCTAGGAATTCGACTGTGTGTGCAGTCCAACCAGCCGCTCTGGAGACTGCGAAGAGCTGCGTATTGACGTCCGTGGCCAACCCGAATGTCGAATATACCAGAGCGTTGTAGAGATCCACGTTTGGATGAACTACGAGTCCTTTCCTTTCTAGGAGAACATCAGCGCCGGCCTTGGCCACATCCTCGACATGATTGGGAAGCCAACTCATGTCAGTGCCTTTTGTCCTAGAAACCAGTATCCTGCGGAGCTCCTTTGCCCGTGGGTCCATAGTGCGATAGATTCTGTGCCCGAGTCCGTAGAGCCGCTCGCCCCTGTCCAGTTTCTCTGCCATCGCTTCATGCAGGTCGTCCTCCTGTGCGAGACTTAGGACCATATTTGCCGCCAAGCTTCCCGCCCCGTGGTGAAGGGGGTCTCCATGTGCTCTGAGTGCTGTTCCAACTGCTACTGCTATGGAGCCTCCCTCATTGAGGGCCTGAAGAAGTCGACTGAGTGAAGGGTTCTCTGGGTCATCCATATGAAGAATGAGACATGTCTCGAAGTCCCTGATGTTTCGTTCGGCTTGTTCGATGCCGGTGAGCATCCATAGGAGGTTGGCTGCATGGTTAAGGCTGGCGTTCTGAGGAACTGCTTCTCTCCCATTCGATGCTCTGTATGCGCTTGCCACTGCAATTGGGATTGCTGCGACGAGACCGAGCAGCTTCTCGTATGGCTCCTTCTCCACACCTTCCATTCCCTCAGCCAGTGAGACAAGAGATGAACCCGATGGAGGGACCAGGCTGGCCTCTCTCTTGCTGACAAGGCTTAGAGACAAGGCATCTCTCTCTCCGGGTTCAGGCAAGACTCCATGAACCAACAAGTAGAGCACGTCCTCGAACTTCCTGTCTGTGGCTAGCTCTACTGCAGAATGTCCTCTGAAGTACAGGGTGCCGCTCTGAACGTCTATTCTACTGATGGGCTCTTGAACCACCAGTGATCAACTCCCCTCTCTCGAGAGTGAGGAAGAAGCTCACTATCAGAGCTTCTTCGCTACAACTTCGGTGAGGTCTGCAAGCCTGTGACTGTATCCTGCTTCGTTGTCATACCAGCCAAATGCCTTGACCATGTCGCCATTGACCATTGTGAGAAGGGAGTCAAAGGTGCATGAACTCGGGTTTCCTATATAGTCCGAAGAGACCAGTGGTTCGTCTGAGTATGCTAGGTATGGTGCACGGTCTCCCTTGGCAGCTGCCTGCTTGAAGGCTTCATTAACACTCTCCACATCGGCTGCCTTCTGCACAATCACACTCAGGTCGACTAGTGAGGCGTCCATAACTGGCACTCGCAGTGCCATGCCATCCAGTTTGCCTTCTGCCTTCGGGTAAACAAGACCCAGGGCCTTTGCCGCCCCGGTTGTAGTCGGGACAATGTTCCAACACGCAGCACGTGCTCGCCTCAGGTCTTTGTGAGGTCCGTCCAACATGATTTGGTCGTTGGTCACTGCGTGAATTGTGGTCATTAGACCCTTCACGATTCCAAAACCCTCATCGATCACCTTGACCATTGGAGCCAGGCAATTGGTCGTGCATGATGCGTTTGATATCACATGGTGTTTGTCAGGATTGTACGCGGCATCGTTTACTCCCGGCACAACTGTGAGCATCTCTCCCTTTCCAGGAGCACTGATGAGTACCTTCTTTGCCCCTGCTTTCAGGTGCTTTTCGGCGTCCTCTTTCTTTCTGAAGAAGCCTGTAGATTCAATGACAATGTCAACTCCCAGATCTCCACAAGGTAGCTTGGCTGGGTCACGTTCCTGAAGTGTCTTGATGGTCTTCTTGTTCACGATAATCTCGTTCGAGCCAACTTCAACTGTTCCTTGAAAAGGACCCATTACTGTATCATACTTCATGAGATGAGCCAATGTGTCATCATCGGTCAGATCATTCGCCGCGACAATCTCGTATCCCTTCTTCTCCAGGGAAGCTCGGAGAAAGCCGCGTCCTATTCTTCCAAAGCCGTTGATACCTACTTTCACAGTCATTAGGCATTCCTCGTGGGTATTCTGAATGCCAGCTCAGTGAGGTCTGCTATATGTCTTGTGTACTATCCAATTCAGCAACCCCATGGCCACTCGCTACTTCTTCGTATTTTCTCATGCCGTACACGTAGAGGGGCACGAGCGCGAATCCTGAGAAGCCGACTAGCAGGAAGGGAGATGCAGGGTTGCTGGTCGCCTCCCACATCGCGCCACCAACGATGGGCCCCACGAACCTAGAGACTCCCATGGCCCCCTCGAACATCCCGAAGCCCTCACTTGCTCTCCCTTGATAGGCAGTTCCGAAGACCGATGACATCACAGTGTATGCAAGAATTCCGGTTATGCTGCTAATACTGAAGAGAAAAGCCACCATTAGCAGGTCCAGAGGGACCACCACTTCACCTAGAGAGAGAGCTATTCCAGCAAAGATGGTGGGGACGAAGACCAGACCCAGCGTGCTGATGGCACCAACGATTACGGCCGCCGACACGATTGCAATCTTGCTTGCATGGTCCGCAAATCTGCCCATGTATCCGCCTCCAACTGCAGAGATGATGCCTCCCGGGAGATAGACAAGAGCGACCGATGCGATGTCTTGAGTGAATTCGGCCAGAATGTAGAGCTCAACGAACGGTGATAGAACAGCCGAAATGAAGGTGTCAAGTGCAGCCGCAATCACGAGCGCTGCTATGCCGAGACCAATGGCAGCCTTGGCATCAAGGCTCTCTCGCATGGCTCTTTCGGCAGGGGCACGTCTGTCCATGACAACGACAGCGCCTCCGATCAGGTTGACAACTGCGAAGAAGACCAACACCAATACGACACCGGCGCCATTGAGTAGCAGCCCGAATCCAATCACAGCTCCAATGACACTTCCCCTACCGTACGATGCCTGTAGGTGTCCGAACGCCTCAGACCTATTGTTGGTGAGGACTCTCTCTGAGACCTCAGCATCGACCCCAACTCTGTGCAGCGAAGCTCCCACACCCCAGAGAAGGCTGTTGAGAGTAAGGACCGTGATGTCGTTTAGAATCACTGAGCCCGCCATACCCAAGTATGCCGCTGCTCGAATCGTTGCCCCTAGTCCAATCGATGGACGTCTCCTTTCAGCCTTAGCCAGCCTGCCTGCCACTGGTGAAAAGAGCGCGGAGCCCAGTGTCAGCATCGAGAACACTAGGGCCACTTGGATTGGACTGGCGCCCATCCCGCTGTAGGCGATAATGGGAAGAATGAAGCCGACTACAAAGAAGCCGAAACTGCAGAGAGTCGCGGAGATATAGATCCATCGCAGGGCCCGCCAGTCGCTCACTTGTGGCTTCCTAGGCTCTTCTATCATGGGTATCTCTGCCGCTCATCAAGTCGGGCCCACATAAAGATTACACCCTCTTGTTCCATTTCCCAATCTTTATTTCGAAGACACCGGAATCATGAGCAACGGAGGAATCAGATTGGGTAGTCATGAAGACCACATGTGCGAGTTCTCTCGTCATCACGGCGTTGATGAGATGAGAGCGCGCGTTAAGGATCCCAAGTTCATCTGCGAAGTCTGCGGCAGGGCTGCCAAGAAGAAGGAGTACCTCTGCAGACCAGTTGAGCTCTAGAACAACTTATGTGCTGTGGGGTCAGACCTGGATTCACAGGACCCCACGGCCACACGCTTTTCCCGTTAGGTTCTGACACCGGAGGAACGAACTTGAGTGCTGATGAAGAGAAATGGGACCTCTTTGAGAAAGCGATACAACTGCTAAGTACGGCTAGATGGGCTGAGGCAGAGGCAACCTTTGACAAGCTCATTGCTCTAGAGCCTGACCGATACAGTAACTGGATGATGCTAGGTCGATGTCAGCTCTCGCAACAGAAACTCCCAGAAGCCATGGAGTCTGCTACCAAGGCACTGGAGCTGAGGAATGGTGCTGACACCTGGAACCTGATGGGCTGTGTTCTCAAGGCAAAGGAGTCGTTTCCTGAGGCCGAAACAGCTTTCAGGAAGTCTCTCGAGTTGAATCCCCGTGACGCCACGACTTGGAGCGGACTGGCAACAGTGTTGTTCGCGCTGAATCGTGACCAGGAGTCCGAACAGGCCGCGAGGAAGAGCATTGAGCTTAAACCAGAGTTCTTTGAGTCCTGGCTTGCCCTGGGAATGATCAATCTCAGGCGAGGAGATGCAGGAGAGGCTGAGGGCTACTTCCGCAAGCTAACAGAAGTGGCTCCACGCATGCCCGAGGCTCACGAGTTTCTTGCCATCTCTCTCAGCGCTCAGGGTAAGCATCCAGATGCAAACCAGGCCCGAGCCAAGGCCCGGTCTCTGCGTTCCTAGCCAAGATAGCACGCTACGAAGTGACCCGGAGAGACCTCTGTGAGATGAGGCTCTTCAGGCCCGCACTGTATCCCGAACTCCTGACATCTGGGTCTGAACCTGCATCCAGGGGGAAGGTCAATTGGAGTGGGGGTCTCTCCTTCCAGCATGATTCGATCCTTCTTCACGGTTGGATCTGGAATTGGGATATTGGACACCAATGCCTTAGTGTACGGGTGTTGCGGCTCCTGAATGACCTCCTCCATCGGACCCATCTCTGCAATCTTGCCGAGGTACATGACTATCAGGTACTCGCCGATGTAACGAGCTTGAGCAAGGTCGTGCGTGATGAAGATGTACGTCAGTTCCTTCTCGCGCTGTAGGTCAGTCATGAGATTCATGACTTCGGTTCTGATGCTCGCATCAAGCATTGAGACCGGCTCGTCTGCTATGATCAGGTTTGGCTTCAAGATGAGCGAACGCGCGATGGCAATACGCTGCAGCTGTCCTCCCGATAGCTCGTGAGTGTAGCGGGTGGCGAAGCTCTCAGCAGGTATGAGTCGTACATCCTCCAATGACCTGACAACTCTGTCGTAGATCTCCTCCTCGCTGGAGGCCAGATTGTGAATCACCAATCCTTCTCCGATTAGGTCCTCAACTGTATGACGCGGATCTAGAACCTCGAACGGATTCTGGAAGATCATCTGCATCTTCAGGCGCATCTGAGCAAGTTCCTCTCTGTTCATGTCGAAGATGTTCTCGCCTTCGTAGTATGCTGCCCCTGCCGTGGGCTCGACTAGTCTCAGGATGGTCCTGGCAAGAGTGGTCTTGCCACATCCGGATTCACCGGCTATAGCGACCGAGCCTCCTCTTCTGACGTCGAAGCTGACCCCGTCTACTGCCTTCACGTACTTCGCCGGTTGGCCGAACTGCAGAAGTCCCGTCCTTATTGGGAACCACTTTCTGACGTTCTCAACCTGAAGTATGCTGTTCGTCTGAATGCTTGCTTCTAGTGCCATCTACTGACCACCTCCATCCCCGGATGCAAGATCTAGCTCTCCGGCGAAATGACATCTACAGAAGTGCCCGGTACTCACTTCCACAAAGGGAGGCACCTCCGTTGCACAGATGCTCTGCGCGAAGGGGCACCTCGGATGGAACCTACAGCCTTCTGGCAAGTTCATGAGATTGGGCGGTGTTCCGGGTATGAACTGGAGCCG
>JAEOUG010000085.1 GCA_016839445.1 Candidatus Thorarchaeota archaeon | reverse complement strand
TTGTCTTCGGCGTGGTGATACGGAACGGCTCCGAGCATCCCATGGCCAACGTGCAGGTAATTCTGGGTGTGCCAGACCTGACAGACACCATCAAGACGGCAGCAGTGGGCTCCGTTGGGCCAGACTCCACGTCGGTCACAGAGATCATCTTCGAGCTGCAGCCCGGAGCCGAGGGCGAGCTGGTTGGCATGGTGGAGTACGACACACCCGAGGGTGAGCACAGGATCGTCAATCTGAGGCCAGTCAGAATCGTGGCGTGAGGCCGCACATCTCCCATGGGCATGGCGGTCCATGCCTGCCATGATGGAAATGATGGGCAGGTGCTGACAGCAATAGTGCACTTCAGTGGCTCGCATTGGAACGAAGCCACCTACGGGCGAGCAACGGTAGGCGACCCACCCGCTGTCCGAATGCCAGGACTCACAACCATTATGAGGCGTCGCGAGTAACTTGTGACCAAAGGGAGGAAATCCATTGTAGGTGAAGAACGTGGGACTACGAGGACACGATCCGTGGACAGGTAGCATCGACCCCTTGAGGAAGTATGGGGCCCTTGGTGCCATAGCAACAATGATTCTCTTCCCAGTCCTCGCCCTAATAGGAGTGCCGCCGGGACTTGAGAGATGGCTAGTCGCAGCGTGGATAGCGGCCATGTTCTACTTCGCCACAATCTTCTTCGTGGGGACCTTCAGGAAGTTCGACAGGGAGGCGTATCCAGTGCTTGTCGGGACTATACTGATACCTCTGGCTGTGTTGCTCCTTCTGGTGGCGACGGGTACAATCTGAACCTAGTGAATAGCATCACATTATTGCCATCAGGAAGGACGTCACTATTCGAGTCCGGCTCGAAGATGCAGGTGGAGTTCACAATAGTAGATGAAAAGTGAACTCCCGTCAACATTGGGACTGCCTATACGATGAGGGTGAAGTTTCAGAAGCGCGTTCGTATGGTTCAGTATCGTGAACCGCAGAGGCTCCTTTTTGAAAGGATGGTCTTCTAGACGCCGCAGAGATCACCTCGGCGAAACCGAGTAACAATAGTGAATATCCATTGAGGAACTCAACAGCTGTGGTTCAGGGAGCATCCACTGGGGCATCCTCCGTTACGAATCCTTATCTCTCTCTGAGACGTAGTGAGCCTGAGGATGAGCGTGGAGTCGGACGTACGGCGCATGAGGGGCTACATTGTCGTGGCGGCAGTGTTTCTTGTGGTAGGTATCGTGATCGGGGCGAATCTACAGTCTGGGCCCACAGAGTACGTCCCTCCTGAGCCAGAACCAACAGACGATGGTGTCGGAGATACCACTTTGGCAGTCATTGCAGGCCTGGCAGGAGCAGCTGTCGTCATGATTGTAGGCGGAACGCTGCTGCTACGAAAGGAAACGTACAAGTCTCGAGGGTATCAGTGAGAGGGTTTGTCGAATCTGGGATGAGTGCTTTCGTAGTCGGCGATTCCATCCCCTACTGAGCGCGCAGGTTCAGTCTACTATAGTTAACTCGCCGTGCGTCACGTGAGTCACTTGGGTTGAGCGGCACAGCCCTAGATGTAGAGCCAAGTGCATCCTAGCTCTTTGATCTCCTGGCCACTGAGAGTACAATCCCAAGGAAGCAGTATAGCAGCAGAACACCAAGCGGCAGAATCACGTCGAAGAGCGTCGCCTCAAAGAAGACAACGGCCTTGACTGCCATCACGAAGTATGTGAGTGGGAAGAGATAGGGAAGAACGGCCAGGTAGGGCGGTAGCATCGTGAGTGGGAACAGCAGTCCAGAGAGAAACATCTGAGGCACGATGAAGAGTGGAATCATCTGCATGACCTGCAGCTCATTCTTCATTCGGTACGACACTGCTATTGCCAGCGTCACGGACCCTATGGCAAGCAATACGACAGAAGGAAGCATGACCAAGACTGATGTGAGTAGAGCAGGAGAGAAGTAGAGAATCACGAAACTGACCAATGTCGTCTGCACGAGGCTCACCGCAATGAAGGCGATGACATACCCAAGGACTATCTCTGTGTCAGTCAAGGGGGACGCGTGCATTCTCTCCAGTGTGCCCTGCTGCCTCTCGCGGAGGAAGAATATGCCAGGGATTAGAAAACCGAAGAAGACACTCAGAAAGCCTATCATAGAAGGGCCGACCAGCTCAATCATTGACATCCCCGCCTCACCGTAGACGTAGGTGAGATTCATCTCGGTGCTTCGGCCAAAGAGCTGAGAAAGAGCATCAGAGAGAGCCGACTGCAGGGTAGACAGAGCTGTCGCTGCCTCGGTACTCTCGATGCCATTGATGAACAACTCGAGAGCGGGAGCCTCACCCCTCAACGTTGCTCTCGTGAAATCTGCTGGAATGTACACTCCCGCAATGGCAACCTCATCCGAGAGAAGTTCTACAACATCTTCTCGGCTGGCGCATGTGATGATGGACACGTTGTCGTTGTGCGACAGCAGCTGCGCGAATGTTGAACCCACGGTCTCGGTGAACCCGAGGTCCTCGTTGGCAACTGAGAGATTGAACGACAGGTTGATGCCCATGGGGGGTAGCGGGACATAGAACGTGATGTTGCGGTCAAGCTCGACTCCACTTCTCCCAAACATCGCTGCAGCGGCCTCTGCGGTGCTGTTGGCGATAGTGGCCTGGATGAAATTTGCCTGTAACTCACTGGTGACATTCACAACAAGGCGGACTGTTATGTTCTGACCAGTTACGAGCGCGCTCGTAAGATTGTGTGGTAGCAGGAGCACAGCCTGAATGGATTCACCCAGACCCTCGAAGGCTGTTGAGGAGGACCTCTGAAAGACAGAAACGTTCTCGTTGCTTGCGAGTTGAGAGGAAATCTCACCGCCAAGAGTGGTGTCGAGGGGCTCGTCACTGACACACAGAGCCGTCGGAACATGGGATATGGAGCCAGCAAACATGAATGCAAAAAGGACAGTGACAACGACGGGTGCGATAATCATCAGCCCTAGAGTCCTTCTATCCCTTCGAATCTGGCGAAAGATTCGCCGTGTGACCGTGCCAACCCGCCGGCCGTTGATTCCTCTGCTCATTGCCTGCTCCTCCTTACAAGATAGGTGAAGGCCTCTTCTAGGCCCGGTTGACGGACGATTACATTACTCACTCCGACTCCAGAGTTCACGATTGCCCGGAATGTCTGGAGCAAGGCGCCATCGCTCTCCGCAGTGACTGCAAACCGCCGTCCCTCCATAACCGTGGGAGCAATCTTCTCTAGGACTCCGAGGAGCTGAGCGGAGTCGGCCGAGTCTAGAGTCCCTGTGATCGTGCTCTCCAGCGGCAATGACGTGATGATCTCCTCAGGAGTCCCGTGTGCAAGGATTCTCCCCTGAAAGATCATGGCAACAGAATCGCACCGTGATGCCTCGTCGAGATAGTGAGTAGTCATGACAATGGTCTTTCCTGACCGAGCCAAGCTGTGGAAGTAGTCCCAGAACTCCGTCCTGAGATCAGGGCTCACTCCGACAGTGGGCTCGTCAAGGAGGATAATCTCAGGGTCGTGAACAATGGCACAGGCCAGGCTCAGCCGCTGAATCGTGCCGCCACTAAGAACTTCCACAACGCGGTCCAGGGACTCGGTGATTCGGGTCAACTTGGCAGCCTTGGTGATTAGTTCACTTCGCCTCTGAGGGCTGTCGACTCCGTAGCTCTGTGCAAAGAACTGGAGATTCTCTCTTGCGGTAAGATCAGGATAGAGCGCTTTCTGCTGCGTCATATAGCCGATGCGCGCACGCTCTTCGGGAGTCAAGGAGAGCGATTCCGTTCCCCCAACGAAGCAAGCCCCGGCCGTTGGTTTCAGGATGCCAACCATCACACGGACCAACGTCGTCTTCCCAGCTCCGTTAGGACCAATCATGCCAACGATTGTGCCCTTCGGTATCTGAAGAGAGACATGATCCACAGCAGTGACATCTCCGAACTCTACTGACAGATCCTCAACACGAATCATCTTCGAGTGCCACCCACGCGGTTGTCAAGATGATTCACCCTCGTGCGATGCTCATATGACTTCCGGACCCAACTTGAGGACCACTGATGGCGACCATGCGTCGGAGACCTAGTCCACACAGAAACGAGAAGATGCACTCATTAGAGGGTTTGCCGACCTAAGAGCCATGTCGCTGGTCATTCTCGGAGTGGTCTTCTGGGCCTTTGCCATTGTGTCGATCATCCTAAGGGCTGTGGCTGAGGATAGGGTTCGAAAGGAGATTGTGGCCATCATCAAGATGGTGCCTGCTCTCACTGGACTTATTCTGGCCATCACACTCCCCGCGAGTGTGTTTCTCTACCACTACCTCCTTGCGGGTGCTCTCGTGTTCTGCGCCTTTGGCGATGTGGCCATGGAGTACAACGTCCTCCCTGGCCTGGGCCTCTTCCTTGTTGCCCAGATTCTCTTTGTGGTCAACTTCCTGCAGCTCACGCTGGCGGTGGGGCTGACATTTCTCCCTGCGGCAGTCTTCGTTCTCAGTCTCTGTGGACTGCTTGTTTACGTCTTCTTCTACAGACGTTACCTCTCGACGGCAGAAACACCCATTGAGAAGAGCATGCTGACAGCCGTCACGGTCTACGCCTTCGTGATTTCGCTGACACTGAGCTCTGCTGTCCTCCTTGCCGTCACTGCCGTAGAAGTGCCTCTTGCTTGGATACTCCCGCTTGGTGCGGCCCTCTTTGTGACATCGGATTCGGTGATTGGTATCTCGGTCTTTCATCATCGTATGCGGGGCGAGGGAGTCATCATTCTCGCCACCTACTATCTGGCCATTTTCTTCATTGCCCTCAGCGCCATCTTCTACGTACCATGAAGCCGTCAGGATAGCTCCCAAGATTGATAAGATTAGCAATGAATCAGTTTTGGGAATCGTGCGTGAACGTGGACGAGCTCCTTGAGGAGATTGATAACAAGCTCATCAGGCTCAGTCCTACGACGGAGATCCAGCCAGAGGTGATCAAACCCGTCGTCATCATGACACGAGAGCGTCAGGCACTGGGGGACTTGGAGAAGGAGCTTCAGATGACTCTGGACTCCATCAAGCAGGATGAGAGAGTTCCTGCCCTCTTGACCCGACTTGCGGACTTACATCTCAAAGAAGCCGACTTCGGGAGGGGCATCATCCTCTACGAGATCTCTCTTGGGATTGACAGCGGGCAGGTCAACGCCTGGCTCAACATGGGAATTGCCTACATAATGATGAAGGCCATGAAGGAGGCGATAAGCTGTCTTGGAAGCGCCTTGGCTATTGATGAAGACAACGTCGAAGCGTTGGCATATCTGGCTTCAGCCCAACTGGAAACGTTGGAGCTTGGAGCGTGCAATGATACCATCGACAGAGCCCTCCATCTCGACCAACATCACAGCCGAGCTCTTCTGGTCAAGGGAAGATATCATCATGCGCTCGGCGAGCAGGAGGTAGCAATAACCTGGCTGAAGCGGGCCATTCAAGCAGACCCCTACTTCTATCCTGCCCTCGTGGAACTCGGAAGAATATACCATGAGACCAAGCGCTATAATGACGCAATCGAGGTCCTCAACAAAGCACTGAATGTTGATCTCGAGCAGCCATACGCTTTGGCGATCATGGGCGATGTCTATGTTGATAAAAAGGAACATGAGACTGCACTGCACTACTATGATCGTGCTGTCTCAGTGAAATTCGATGACCCAGCCCTCTGGGTGAAGAAGGGCGATGTTCACAAGCATCTGAAATCATTCCAGCAGGCCTCCCACGCATATCAGAAGGCAATCAACGCGAATCCAGAGCATGTGGATGCATGGGTGAAGAACGGGACCATCATGCTGCTGCTGGACGATGAGAACACAGCCCTTGAGTATCTCAACACAGCCCTTGCTCTGCAGCCGGATAACGCTGATGTGGCACACCAGCGGGGACTCATCCTCTACTCCCTCGAGCGATACCAGGAGGCCCTTGAGGACTTCGATGCTGCATTCTCCGTCGAGCCAGACAACGCAATGCATCTCTACTACAGGGCCCTCATGTTAGAAATCCTTGAGCACCCAGGCGACGCAAGGAGGACATGGCAGGTCGCAGAGAGGCTATTCACCGAGGTAGGAGATACAGTCAAAGCGGCTGAGTGCAGAGCGAGGATGAAGCGCCTATAGCTCAATCGTTCTAGACATAGTCAAAACGCTTTTCTATCTCTGGGGTCTCAATCATGCCTCACAGAAACACAGCAAAAGGCAATGTGCATATGACACAGGAGAATGGAAGTTCCCTAAGGCGAGGAGGGAAGATAAACTGGAGAGAGTTCCTCGGCTCAACAACCTTCATTGAGTCTAGGAACTTGGCACGACATGTTGGTTGTGAACGACTCTTTCTCAAGTTCGAAGGTGGAAATCCAACAGGAACTCAGAAGGACAGGATTGCACTGGCCATCGTTGACGCAGCCAAATCGAACGGTGCCACTGCGGTCACTGCTGCATCGTGTGGCAATTTCGGTGCCGCGCTGGCGTGGGCATCTCGCATAGTTGAGATCCCTGCCCACATCTTCATCCCCCAAGGATACCATGTGCCAAAAGACAGGATGAAGCGCATCAAAGAGGCGGGAGCGGAGCTACACTTCGTGCCAGGGCAGTACGAGGACGCCGTGGAATACTCATCCGAGCAGGCGGTAGAAATGGACTGGTTCGATGCGAACCCTGGCACAGAAGGTGTGAAACAGATCTCGTTGGATGCATACGGGGAGATTGCACATGAAATCTATCGGGACATACGAAGACCACCCAGCTTCGTTTTCTGTCCGGTTGGGAACGGAACCACACTGGCAGGTATTCATCTTGGCTTCAAGTCGCTCATGACATCTGGGAAGATATCATCGCTGCCGAGGATGGTGGCGACAAGCACGAGAAGGGGCAACCCGATAGTGAAGTCCTTCAAGTCGGGGAGCAAGTTCGTCCAAGATCTGCGTCGAGACGAGATCAAGGAAACCAAGTTCAATGAACCCCTCACAAACTGGCATGCCTACGACGGACAGGAGGCCCTCGATGCCCTCTATGAGTCAAACGGATTCGCGGACTATGCCTCTGAAGCGAAGATGGGGGAGTTCTCCAAGCTGCTGAGGCACGAAGAGGGCCTGTACGTTCTGCCTGCGGCCTCAAGCACCCTTGCTGTCATGAACGACCTGGCGGACAACAAGGTCACCATGAAGGGATCCTTTGTTGCGGTTCTAACCGGACGCGACTTCGAGTAGACGCTCCTCTCAGAGGTCTAGAGTCATTGAGATGTTGCCGACCTCATCGACGTGACCCTGCTTGAATCCCATCTTGAGATAGAAGTCCCTCAAGCGCAGACCCACTTCGTTCTCGAGCTCCGTGTCCAAGGCAATTCGTTGGTATCCATTCTTCTTCGCCCACTTCCCAAGCCAACTCACAAGCGCTGGTCCAACACCTCGTCCGCGTTGCCTTACAGCTATCGTGTCAAGGTAGAAGGTCTCAACACTGGGCTCATCTAGGTGGTAGCCAAGTACGAAGGCTTCCGGTATGCTGGCGGTCAGAACGAACACGAGGAGTACTCCATCCATCTCGAGCCGTTCCAGAATCTCCTCCTCGCTGTAGCGAAGGTCGGGACGAAAGGCAGACTGCTCAACGTTGCGAAACCACGATGATGTCTGGGGTGACCATGCCTCCGGAAACACTAGCTCAATCTGTACTCCAAGAAGCTTCGTCAGCTCGTCCCTTAGACCCACCCAGATTGGGTCCTTTCGCATTCTGTTCATGAGCCTCGCACCACTTCTTCATGTTGGGTTCCTATGCTGACAGCCCATAGCGGCTCGCAGCTGACTCGATGAGCCTCCTAATCAGCTCATCATAGGAGTATCCGGCTTGCATGGCCATGTATGGATAGAAAGAGATGTCCTGCTCTTCGGGATCAAAGTCCATGCCAGGGAGCGGGTTGATTTCGAGGAAGAAGACCTCATTGTTCTCATCCACTCTGAAGTCAATTCGACCAAAGTCACGCACCTCGAGGTGCTTGCAGACTTCTAGTGTGATTCGCTCAACCTCCTTCTTCAGATCATCGTCAACATGGGCTGGACAGACATAGTGGTCAAGAGCGTCATAGATTGTCTTGGCTCTCTGGCCAAGGACCCCTTCGGCTTGAGGCATCTTGCTGAAGTCAACCTCGAGAATGGGCAGGACCTCAGGAGGGCCGTCAGGGCGTCCGAGGATTCCTACGCTGAACTCACGTCCTGCGATGAAGCCTTCTGCAAGAATAGGCTGCTCGTACTCCTTGAGCATTGACGAGAGCTTCTTCTCAAGCTGGTCTCTGTTCCGTACAACATTATCCTCATTGACACCAACGGACGAGCCTTCTTCGTTTGGCTTGAGAATGACAGGGAACCTGAAGTCCAAGGCTCGGACCTCATCCAAGCTAGAGACGATGTGGAAGAGGGGAGTCTGAATGCCATGGTATGCCAGTATCTTCTTCGTCCAACCCTTGTTCAGACAGACAGCGGTCGTGAGAACATTGGCACCAATGTACGGAATCCCAAGCATCTCAAGAAAGGATGGAACGTGTGACTCTCTACTCTCTCCACGAACGCCCTCAGACCTGTTGAGAACGAGGTCGGGCCGGACCTCCTGTAGCCGTTCGAGAACATGAATATCAGCCTCAATGAAGACATACTCATGTCCAGCAGCTTCTATGCCGTGTCGAATCAACTCAATAGTGTGGGGAGGATCGTATTCAACCTGAAATTCCGATTCATCCGTACGTGTGTTCAGTACAAGTGCAACCAGCATTCAATTCACGCCGACCCACTCATGCATCTTCACTTATATTCTTGACACACTGGCCAGACTCCGCACAGAGGCCCTATAGCTCGAAAGAGGCCACTTCCTCTTTGAATATGGCCATCACTGGATCACGCAGCTCTGACGGAATACTGATGGGCTCGTAGACTTTGATGAATTTCTCAACGAGTTCATCCTCTCGATTCTTGGCTTCCTGGTATAACTCTGATTTCCTGAATTCATCAACAAGAGTGCCCTTGGCACCCCGCTTCGCCGCCGCGTAGAATGCGAAGAGCTGCTCGTCTCGTGCGGTTGGTGTATTAGCATAAGTCAGCTCGGATCTACCGCCAAAGAGGGTGAAGTGATGCTGGTGCTTACGCTCAAGCATGTTCTCAAGGAATCCTACGCTCTTTGGGTCTACGCCACTCCCAGCACAGAGAAGGTACATCTTCCCGCAGACACTGCAATCGTGACACCACCTGTAGTCCCGCCCCGATTCCGAAAGCGTGAAGCAGCTCATCTGGTACTTGGCAATCTCGGGGTATCTTCTCGCGAGGGTCCTCTGAACCATCATGTCCATCAGGGGTTCAATAAGGCTCGCAGTCCTCACCGACCGACCAGAGAGCATCTGAGTCATCTGATCTATGTGGACTGTCCACTTGTGGGACTGATCAAAGCACGGGTAGACCAGCCACCCATCCTCGGGGTTGACATATGTAGCAGATGTTGTCTGCTCGTTTCCAAACAGTAGATACTTGCCTTGCAGACCGTAGGCGAAGGGGATCATCTCAAGGGCGTATTCTGTGCTCTGAAGAGCCCACCCGAACTCCGAAAAGGGGAGTCCGAGATGGTCATAGTCACGAAGGAGACCGGTGCTGTGCTTGACAATATGAAGCGATTTCCCGAATTCCTTCTTGAACTGCTCAGCAAGTGCTGTCTTGTGCTTCTCTTCATACGTCATGCTGTGTTCAACGAAGTAGGCAATCTCTGGCTCAAGACCAATCTCATCTGCAACGGCGTACGTGAGTAGGCTGTCTTTGCCAAAACTCAACCCTACGACAGCCCTGAAGGCATCCTCCACGGGATCATTCGAGGGGAGTGCGATGACCGGATCCTCGAACCTGTACTCCGTCAAGAAGAAGTCACGATAGGTCTCTGCAGTATCGGTGCCGTCGACCTCTGTGCACGAAGGAATGTCTCGCAGGAAGTTCTCAACGAAGTACGACTCCAAGAGAGGTCGCCCAGACTTGTAGAGAATGTCTTTCTCATTGAAGACTGTGGGAAGATGCATCGTGGCAGCCAAGGCCAGATTGTCCTTCAGGGAGATTCTTGTTCTCTCGGGGGTCTTCTGCCAGAATCCCTCGGGATAGGCGACGGAGTAGTCATTGCCTCTGAAGCGGATGAGGAACCCGTCGTTTAGAAGAGATGACTCTATGACAAGCACATTACTCACAGCAGGATGCCTGATGCAATCCCCCCATAACTTTTCTCATATACCATACTTGGTCGCAAGCGAAACAGTCAGAAATAAGGAGAGAGAGGGGATACACCCCTCTCGGATGTTCTATGTTAGAGTGGCAGTGATGGCGCCTGAGCTGGTCTGGGCTATGACAGAGAGTGATTGTGGAGCAGTGTCGTAGTCGCTGGTTTCGTAGTGGTTGGAGGTTATCGCTGTCCAACCAGGTGCTGTGATGTACACGCCCCCGTGTACCGATGCACACTCAACGCTACCACCGACTCCTGCAGGGAGGCCCACATTCAGAGTCATGGCGCCACTTCCGGCATAGAGGTCGAAGGTTGGACTCCCCAGGAGTACGACGTCGTCTGTGAAGAGCAAGCCCATGCCTCCGGCAGTCACTGTCGCGTTGACATCACCAATGTGTGCACCGCCAATAAAGTGAAGATCGAGACCTCCGCTTGTTACGGCAATGTTCATAGTGTAGTTGACTCCGCTGCCCAGTGTGATATTCACTCCTGCTGCAGTGTAGTCGAAGGTGATGACATTACCAGCGAAAGAGACCGTTGGTGCACCTTCTGCCTCAACAGTTCGGTTCAGTACCTCCACATCAATGTCGTACAGGAGAGTCGCATTGTCTACAAAGGTGACGGCCACGGCGCCAGCGCCGACATTGATATCGAGTGTTACAGTACCAGTGGTAGCTCCGACTTCCGCCTCGAAGGCGAAATCAGTAGTGGCCTGACTCCAGTTCCAGCTAGTGGTTCCGTAGTATGTGAGGGCACCCACCGCTATGGCACCGACGATCAGGACACTCAAAATACAGGCGACCATTGTGTTGTTTCTTTGATAGCTGCTCATTTCATTGCGCACCTCGCGCGAGATGAGTCCTGAGAAAATCGTGCCATTTCGCCCTCAGGCCTCGAAATTCTGCATCTTCTTCCAGAGCAAAGCGACGCATGATGCGTGACGCGTCACCCCGTTGTGAAGAGGAGAGCTTGTCATAGCCGTCCTCATCCACTATGAGTCTGCGCGAGCTAATGGCATTCTCACGCTCAATCATAGTGGTCAGCAAGCCCATGGCCTCGTCAATCTGACTCTCTGGAACGTCAATACCATAGACTGAGAGGCTACGAATTATGGACTTGAGACGTTTTCTAGTATCATCCCCAGTGGCCTGCACCATCTCACTGATGCCCATTCGAAACTCACGTGCCGTTGCACGGTAGTATCTCTGGACTATACCAGTCTGGGTCTGTTCTGTCCGTTCCTCGAAGACAATGCCAACATCCTTGAGCTTCTGTACATGGTGAAGGATGGTCCCTGGGTTTTTCCCGGTCACCTCAGAGAGCTGCTTCACCGTCATTGCGTCCTTCACGAGATAGTCGAAGACTATCTTTGCACGTGTGGGCTCCATGAGAAGTTTGATGATCTTCTTGTCTTCAATGACTTCGATGTCCCTGATTCTTGGTTTCTTGGAGCCTGTCATCCTGCTAAATGCCTCCTACAAAGCTGATGGACGCATCGTCTTCGCCATCGGTGTTAGGAGCCTCATCATCTGCAGTCAGAATCAGATAGACTCGCGTTAGGCCGATGGACATGGCAGGAATCGCGACAAAGATTATGATCAGAATCATAGGAATCGCATAGTATGCTGTCAGAGCCCACGATATCAGCGAAGAGAAGTCGAGGAGAATGACACTGAGGATCAGAGGAGAGATCAGGGCTGCGAGAACAAGCAGGAACCCAACCCAAAATCCGAAGACCCTGTCGAAGTACTGAGTGCTCATCCGGATTGACTTCTTTGCGGCCTCGAATACCGATGCCCCATCAATCACAGCTGGGAATATCATGGAGAGCAGTCCTGTGCTGATGACGATCCAGAGGGTCAGGACCACCATGGTCAAGGGCCA
>JAEOUG010000084.1 GCA_016839445.1 Candidatus Thorarchaeota archaeon | reverse complement strand
TCTCCACAACGTATGCCATTGTGGCATCTCGTTCAGACTTGGATACCCCAGGACGATTCAGGTAGCTGTTCACTATCCTCGCCATCTCGGATGTGACCTGAAGAGCATACTCTCGAGGCCGGAAGTCTTCCAGCATCTCTCCGCAGTTCTGGACTATGGAGTTCACGCGTGATAGCACCCATCGTGTGGCAATAGTAGGGTGATCTTTCTTTGGAATGACTCGAGGTGTCATCTTGCCGAACTTGCCTACCACTTGCATGAAGTGCTTCAACCTACTACGGATGGGCGGTACGTCCCGTTCGCGCCAGTCCATCAGCGTTCCGGGTTCGGCTGCAGATGTGACATACATTCTGAAGACATCCGCACCATACTTCTCCGGAATCTCAACCAAGGGGATTACATTCCCTTTGCTCTTGCTCATCTTCTTCCCCTCCAGATTCATGTGCTCATTCAAGCTGATGCACTGCAACCAGTGCTTCTCAGGGAAGATGGCCACATGATGGAATATGGCGAAACTCAGATGGTTGGAGATATGTGATGGTGCTGTGTGCCTCTGATCGTTCGGGTAGTAGTAAAGGAACTCATCTCGCATCTGCTTCAGTAGACCCGCAGCAATCTCTGTCTTCTTAGCTATTGACGTGGGCACGCCCTTTCCCAGGAACACATAGTCGAAGAACTCAGGGGTCAGTTGAGATGGCTTCAGCTTGCTTTCTCTTATGTGGTGAGCAATAGTGTAGTAGGCCATGTAGATTGTCGAATCAGACAGGGACTCGATAATCCAGTCAGGATCGAATGGTAGTCTTGTGCCAATACCCCTCTTCCGGGCACACGGGCGTTGGCCCAACCAGTCGAAGGTGGCCTCGAATAGATTCCTGAATATATCAGGGACTATGCACATCTCATCTAGGGCCTTACGGGACTTCTCCTTCCACCCAGGACTCTCGTAGTCCAAGAACCATTGTCCTGCGAAGACGCCGACCTGCACACTTGTGCCACATCTACACTTCACAGGTCGCGTGTCCGGCTCGTAGAAGACGTCGATTCGGTTGATGGATTCCATCCACGCGACAACATCTTCCTTGACGTCCTTGATGGGACGACCCGAGAACTGAGCGCAGTTCTCCTTCATCACTCCATCATAGAACTCAGACTTGTAGATCTCCTGCGTTGCATCCTCCAGTTTCTCATGCTCGTTCTGGCTCTTGATATTGCGGCTCTCGACAGCATCCTTAGCAGGGAACTCGCTGTAGCCTTTGATGTCAATCATTCCAATGATGTCAATCCCACGGACCTCATCTGCCGAGATACCGTATTCCGACAGCCCAGCAGGGTCATCCCACAGGTCCCTCAGGGCAATGTAGTCAAAGGGTGCGTGACCAGGTACTGAGTAGACGACGCCAGACGCATTGGTGACATCGACGAAGTCTGCGGGTAGGATTAGAATCTCGTGGTCATCATGGATGGCCCTGAAGCGCTTACCTATTATCTTCGAACCTGGAAAGGTCTCCAAGACCTTGACATCTTTGGCTTGCAGTCTCAGTTTCTCCACTGCGACCTTAGAAACCAGCCACTTCTCTCCGTCAACTTCAGCCCAGACATACTTGGCGCTGGGGTTGATCCACATGTTTGTCACGCCGAAGATGGTTTCGGGACGGAGGGTAGCAGCAACCAGAAAGCCATCCTCAAAGGGCCACTTGACTGCTGTGAACTCCTTAATCTTGGCGTTCTCACCGACCAGCAGGTCGTCCTCGCCTACTGGATTCCCACACTTGGGGCAGAACAAGAGAGGATAGTTGCCCTGCTTGACATAGCCCAACTCCTTGAAATGCTGATACTGCCACTCGATGAACTTGTTGTACTCCTTGTCCCCTGTTGTGAAACGGCGGCGCCAGTCGATGCTGTAACCCAGGGCGTTGAAGTCCTGAGAGATTACTTTGGCGAAGAACGAGGCAGTAGTCATGGCGTCCTTGAACTTGCCCAGTTGCGCGTCGACCTCTTCCTCTGTGTCGAAATACCCACGTAGGTCGCGCTTGTACATCTCAATTGCCTGAGTGTCGCCAGACTGAATCCTGTCTACCATGCCTTGGACTGGAGTTCCCGTCATGTGAGAGGCCATCGGGAATAGGACGTTGTAGCCCTGCATCCGTTTGTATCGAGCTATGATGTCACCGATTGTGTAGGTTCTCCCATGACCGATGTGAAGGGCTCCGTTGACGTACGGATAAGGAACCGTCAGGAAGAACTTCTTCCGCTTCGGGTCGGGATCAGACTCAAAGACCTTGTCTTTGGCCCACCGCTTCTGCCACTTCTTCTCCATCTTAGTAAAGTCACTCATGTGCAGTATCCCCTGTCTCAATGAAGGATTGGCTTGAGGTGGCCACGAAGAGGCCCTCTATAAAGGACTCGCAAAAGCAGTTGCACTCAGTTCGTGTCGAGAACGCAATCCATCCTGGCTCACTCTCTTCGACGAAGTTCGCTCTCCCCCCTTATTAGAGCTTTGGGCAACTCCAGCTGGCCAAACGGCAACGTTGCTCGTCACACAAACCTGAACTCATCTAACGCCTGCGAGTTCACTCTCAATGTACTGCACTCTCTTCGAGTATTCTTCTCTCTCTTCCTCGCACAAGTCAGAGTGGGAGGCAAGTTTCCGAATGGCTTCGAGAAAACTCACACCCTCTCTAGCGGCTAGGAGGTCGATGTTGCGTTTCTTCGAGATTACGTTCTTGCGTCCCCTATAGTAGTTCGCAAGAGAGAACAGGACCAGAAGACTGCTAGCAACCGCAATGCCTGAGATTACTGAACCCATCAAGACCGGGAGTAGGAAGACCGTCAAAATCGAGAAGAGCACAGCGGATGGCCCTAGCATAATCACACAGACTATGGCGAGCAGCAGGGGTCCCGAGTTGCTATGCTCCTCTCTTCGTATCTGTACATCCACAATTGAGAGAAGCTCTGAGTCATTAAGGGCATCGACCACACAAGTATCAAGCATGGCGAGGTCCTTTCCATCGAAGTCCTGAACAACGAAAGGATCTGACTCCAGGTCCTCTCCGAAGTGCTGACGCTTCACGACGCATTCGCTGTATCTCGGGTCCCTTCTCAGAACTGCCTCCAGCTCCTCGCACCCCTTGTCTATGAAGTAAGCACCTTCAGCAAGGTCAGAAGCCTCCACCTCAACTCTCATGGTTTCCACGCCGCTCTGTATGTCACATAGGGAAACCCGAACCCAGATTAGCATTCCTGACAAGTCGCGAGTAAGAGGAGAGTCGGCGTTGATGAAGAAAGTGAGGCATTTGAATCCTCATGATGACTATCGTCACTTGCTCCAGACGAGAAACGCCTTGAGGTGCTGCACTCTGAAGCCGTACTTCTCGTAGAGACTACGTGCCCGTTCATTGCTAGCAGATGCATCCAGAGTCGCAGCACGGATCCCGTTCTTGACTAGTTCGTTCATGGAACACGACATGAGGGCCTTTGAGAGACCCTTCCCCTGGTGCGCGGGCACAATGCCCACGGGACCGATATCAGCAGCGCCATCCTTCTCTCTTGCCACTACGAATCCCACAACTTGGCCTTCATAGAAGATTGCCAGAGACGCCTCATCGACCATAGGCCTTCTCCTATCGAAGAAGTAGCGGAAGGTCACAGCCCGCTGCGGGCCGTCCAATGAGAGATAGAGCTCATCTTGGCCGTTGTCAAAGCAATCGAAGAAGGGGGCTTCAAGATCCGCATTGCTGACGCCGCGGATGTGCTCGAAGCTGTACCCTGTCGGCAGACCGAATTCCTCAGCAGTGTTGACCTCGGCCCTCATATGGACCTCTGTGGCAGCAAGGCTGAACCCACACTGAGAATACCACCCGGCGTAGGTCTTCATTTCAGGTTCTGTGGTTTCGGTGATATCAGGCAGCTCAATCTCAAGGCGTGTGTGCTCTGATGGAATGAGGATCTTCTTGCTCTGTTCAATGAGCAGACGGGCGATTGGCTCTGGATCAGCTCCAACTCGAATAACTGGATTCCAGTGGCCAATGAACATCATCAGAGGAAAACCCGTGTACACACTAGTCCATCCCACAGCACTCTCATCATCATATGCAATCACGATCTCGGTGTTCTCGTCAGTGCAGGTTGCTGTGACCTCTTCTATCACGCTTTCAAGTGTGCGTTTGCTGTCGAAGCGAGTTGATGCTCGAAGAACCTCGTAGGTGAGGAGGGCGAGCTCTTGTATCTCATTGCTGTCAGGGCGCTTCACTACAATCAGCGTCAATATGGGATTCTCCTCTTGGAACTCTAGGAGCATTTCGAAAGGGTTTTGAACCTTTGGAGGACCGCACGCCAGACGCGAGGACTATTCTAGTTGAACAGCCGCCACACCCTCACAGATGACGTACACTTGCAGATAGGCGACTATCAGTCTGTGCTAGGTCACTTCTTGGCTCTAGAGTCAGCGGGCAAAGTAAAGGAGTACTGCAATGGTAGCAATGACGGAGGTCGGTGGATCTTCCAGATTCTGAACTCCGAGTTTGTGACGGATCTAGTTCAGGCCATCAACGCCGTGCTGGAATCAAGTGGACGAAATGGTCCTGTACTCGAGGTCATGGCAGGTGACGGACGGCTTAGCGAGGCGCTGTCGGAGAAACTGAGCCGACCTGTTATGGCGACAGACGCCAAGGATGGAAGGTACGGCATAGCGTATCCGAAGTGGGTCGAGCGTCTGGATGCACTGGAATCTGTCAGCAAATACGACCCGGCTTTGATTGTCGTCAGCTGGGAACCATACCTTTCAACCATTGGGTTGGACCTAGTAGCAACTGGAAAGCCCCTTGTATGGATTGGCAATCCCAAGATGTGTGGACATCCTGATATCATGGAGATGAAGCACGTCACCCTGAAGACTCCCTATGCACTCAGTCGGCATGACTCCTTCTCGGAGAGAATATTCAGGTCAGAAGTCTTTCTTTTCAACGTCGACTCTGCGTCGCGGCAAGACCAGTAGGTCATACACCGCTTCTTATGCTAGACGAGCTATGGCTGTCCAGTAGATGTTAGAAGGTGTGGCAATGGTTAGACCTTCCGTTGATGCGGTAGACATCGACCTGAAGACTGGTACCACTCTGGGCTTCTACTCATACGGCCTAGAGAGGCCACTGATGATGCTCGTGGGGGCAATGGATGGCCGGTCAGCAACTGTCGTCTACGCATGCTATCTTGTGATGAAGCATCTCGAAAGCCTGGGAAGAATCGATGGAACTGTGATGATACTCCCTGTGGCCAATCCTCTGGCGTTTAGGCTGGGAACTCCGGTCTCTCCGCTCGACTCCAAAGACCTTGACTCGGTTTTCCCGGGCAACGAGCACGGCAGTGTGACTGAGAGGACTGCCTGGGAAATCTGGAGGCGAGCGTCACAGGCAGACTACGTCCTTCACCTGAGAACTGGTGAGATGAGTGTTGTAAGTCACTCTGTGGCCCTGCACAGAGATTACATCCATGTCAGGAATCTGGCATCACAGGTGGCACTTCCACTAGTGGTGCAGGGTTCGGGAAGGAGAGGGTCATTGCTGACTGAGGCTGCCCACGAAGGCACTGCGGTGGCATCTGTTGTTATGCGTGGAGATGGGATGCACGTAGACACCCAAGCCGCAGTTGAAGTACGAGAAGCGATTCTGAATCTCATGCGTCTGAAGGACATGATTGAGGGCGAGAGTATCGAGAGCTCTCCTACTCTAACTGGAAGAATGCAATATGTCAATGTCGATACAGAGGGCTTCTTCGTTCCCGCGGTCAACCTAGGAGAGGGTGTGAAAGCGGGCGACATGATCGGCAGGGTTCAAGACAAGACGGATGTTGTGTCACCATTCACTGGAGCAGTCATCTCACTTAGAAGGATGAATTACGTCTTCGAGGGAGATCTCGTTGCAGGAATCGCACCACCACTGGTGGATGACTGGACCCATAGACAGGCGGAGCAAGAAGAGAAGCCACAGATCAGAAGGAAGTGGTGACACTGGCAGAGGACCTGAGCGAGTTCCAGAGCCTGATGAGAATCAATGTTGGAGATAAGCGGCTCAGGAACAAGAAACGCCTAGTTCTGGTCGGTAGCTGTATGGACCGATTCCCCGACATTGTGAGGGAGGTTTCAGAGAGAGAGGATGATGCCCTTGTTCTCCACATCTGCCTGGAAGAGAGTCACGTGAACCAGGCAGGATTCAAGATAGGCTCGATTGTCAAGTACTCTGGAGTCGAGAAGATCACTGTCCTGACGGTGGATGGTAGCCCGCACTGTGTTCAGCTACACTTTGTCGCAGAGGATGTCAGAAGACACTTCGCCCCTGAAGTCCGGGTCACTCACTATGTTGTGGAAAGCGGCAAACTCCACGAAGTGAGCCCTGATGCTGTCAAGACCTCGAGACATCTCTCGAAGGTTGAGAAGCTGATGAAGACCAAGTAGACTAGCTGGACCCAAGCCGAGGGAGAATGAATCCTGCTCGCTTCTTATACTCGAGATACTCCTCTCCATAGTGCAATATCAGCTTCCTCTCTTCAAGGAGTGCTCCCACCATCGTATACACAATCATCCCCAGAGCGAAAATGATCACTCGAGGAAAGGGATAGATGAAGGCAAGCCCACCAAACATCAGTATGGTTGCCAGATACAATGGGTGTCTGATTCTCCCATAGAGCCCATCTGTAACGAGCTCTGGAACCCTGTCCGTTCGCATGTCAGCCACTGTGCTCACGGATATCACTCTCGAGGCCAGCATCGCGAGATACATAGCCAGCAGAACCAGAATTGCACCGACTGAGACGAGCAAGAGAGTGGCCGAGTTTGGGCTCGTGATGAAATACAGCCAATCCCAGAACTGCATAGAGAGAAGGGCAAGGATGAAGCTCAGTACACTAACGGCATTGAAGATACGGGAGTAACCCTCCTTCCCATATCGGTCAATGATCCCGTTCTTGACTCTCAGAGCTGACACACCGCTATGAAGGACTCCGAACAACGATACACCAAGCACAATCCACAGGTACTCAATCAATTGGAATTCCTCGACTGGTTAGTGCTTTTCATGCAAACTCTTATAAGTTAACTATTGTGCAATAACAATAGTTAATTCACATCACGTGGGATAGACGATGACTGAAGCCGTAAAGAATCCTTACACACCGATCGAGCTGTGGGAGGACACAGTTGTGTCGGTGAAAGAAGGAAACGAAACGAAAAGCGTTGACGCGAAACACTACAAGATTAGGTACATGATCGGCGAAAGCGAGGACAAGACCTTCGTCGATGGGGGAAATGACAACGTCGAGACCATGTCTTCAAAGACTATGCATCTCGTACCCGCAATTCATAGAATGGCGGGAGAGCCATTTCACTATGATAGAGCTGTAGTGGAGAGCGTGACAGGTGACAGGACTCTAGACGAGAGCGCCAAGAAGTTGATTCGCCATGCTGCCTGTGAGGAACACAAGCTGGTTGAGGTGATCTTTGAGAGTCCTGGTGTACAATGCTGCGCCATGACGAAGGAGCAGGCGGACAACCAGAGGGTCCCTCTACAGTACGTTTCAGGATACCTGCTAGGTAGGAATGATGGTCTCCTCAAGGTAGCTCTCTCTAGGACTGTGACAGACTCCGGCTACGAATACTACGACCACATTCATGTGATTCCTGAGTCCGCTATCAAGCAATGGGGCTGCTTGGAGTAGATCTACAGCAACCAAGAGGACGGGCGTCCGACATCTCCTAATCTAGCTGCCCCACACGGCTAGACTTCCTTTCGCCCGGTCGCCCTCCTCATCCCTGTTTTTTCACATTGCAAACCGGCTTGTGGGCCCTGTATGTATGAGAATAGTGGTTCTTGCAGTGATTATTGCGCTGGTACACCAGCTCACTGATGCATGAACTTATATACACACAGAATAGCGCTTGGGGAAGCATCCTCCCGGGGCTGCTGTTTTGCTCACTAAGTGGCCTACATGTCAACGGCCATACCCTACGAAGGATGCACATAGGTGAAGACGATGGCGAAACCAGCACGTGCCGCAAATGGAACACTCGGCGTACGCAATTGTTCAGTATGCGGCGGCACCAATTTCCATGAAGACACATCACGTGGTGAGCACACCTGCACCTCTTGTGGTTGCGTTATGAACGAGCGAGCTCTTGATAGTGGCCCCGAGTGGCGAGCCTTTACCGCGGAGGAGCGGAATGCTAGAGCGCGAACTGGCTCACCAATGACCCTGACCATGGCGGATAAGGGTCTGGCAACAACAATCGGTTGGTCAGACAGAGATGCAAACGGCAGAGCCATCGCGGCAAGCAGTCGTGCAGCCATCTACCGCATGAGGAAATGGCAGATACGGACGCTCGTTCATAGCTCGCAGCACCGCAACCTGAGCATCGCTATGAGTGAAATGGACAGACTCACCTCCCAGCTCGGCATCCCAAGTGAGACCAAAGAGACTGCTGCTCTGATCTACAGGAAGGCACTGAGCAAGCGCTTGGTCAGAGGCAGGAGCATTGAGGGAATGGTGGCAGCGACCATCTACCTATCCTGCAGAATCCACAAGATACCCAGACAGCTCGACGAGATTGTCTGCGAGGCCCGCGTGAACCGCAAGGAGCTCGGTCAGTGTGTCAGACTAATCCTCAGGAACGTCGACGTGAAAGTTCCCATCCCATCCGCAAATGATCTGATGCCAAGAATCTCCGCAGACCTCAACCTTGATGGGAGAACAGTCCAGGCTGCTATGAACATCATCAACGAGGCCCGCGCCAAGGGCATCACCGCAGGCAAGGACCCTGGTGGTCTTGCAGCTGCTGCTCTCTACATAGCCGGAATCATCACAGATGATAGACGCACCCAGCGAGAGATTGCTGAGGCCTCGAATGTGACTGAGGTCACTGTACGTAACAGATACAAGGACCTAGCCAACAGTCTTCAGATTACTATCAGACCATAGTGATTGGGGAAATCCCCAATCACCCTTCACTTCTTTTCGCTACATTCATGTGATGCCAGTTGTTGAACCTGAGTGAAGACAATGAACCAGTTTCTTCTTGCTCTCTGTGGCTTGCCTTCCTCAGGAAAATCAGCTCTGGCAGATGAGATCTCCGCCAAGCTCAGGGGAGGCGTGGA
>JAEOUG010000083.1 GCA_016839445.1 Candidatus Thorarchaeota archaeon | reverse complement strand
CTAAGGATGTCTAGCTTCTTTCCTTCGGTGGCACAGTGGAAATAGATGCAGTCCCTTTCGGAATCATAGCCGTGACTCAATGTGGCGAGATAGGGCTGATCATTGCTACACATCGCCACGGTCACATACTGAGTAGATTGAAGAATCTCCAGCATTTCCTCCCTGCTCTTGATTTCCTTCTCCTTTCTTCGCATGCCGCGCACTGCAGACACCGCTCAACACAACTAGGACACCACGATATATCGGTTTTCGAACATTGAAAGAGAATCCTTTTGAACCTCGACAGCGTGTCAGCCAGTCATGGTAGACCTCCAGGACGTCCGGGCCGCAGCTGAGAGAATCAGAGGAGTGGCCAACAGAACGCCTGTGATGACCTCCACGACCATTGACCGGATGGTTGGCGCGAATGTCTTCTTCAAATGCGAGAGCTTTCAGAAGGCCGGGGCCTTCAAGTTTCGCGGTGCATTCAACACGGTCTCTCAGCTCTCCGAAGATGAGAAGGCCAGAGGCGTGATAGCTCACTCTTCGGGCAATCACGCAGGAGCTCTTGCTCTGGCGTGCTCAATGCTTGGAGTCAAAGCAGCAATCGTCATGCCGAGGAACTCCCCTCCTGTCAAGATAGCCGCAACCAGAGGATACGGTGCTGAGATTGTGTTCTGTGAGAACACTGTTGAGAGCAGAGCAGAAGTAGCTGGCCAGCTTATCAAGAAGCACGGATACACCCTAGTCCATCCCTACAACGACGAGAGGATTGTTGCGGGAGCCGGCACAGCAGCCCTCGAGCTAATCGAAGACGTCGGAGAACTTGACCACATCTACGCTCCAGTCGGAGGAGGTGGCCTTGTCAGTGGGACCGCCATCACCACGAAATCTCTCAATCCACAGACCCGCGTGATAGCCGCCGAGCCTGAGAAGGCAGATGATGCCTACCGGTCTTTTCGTGATGGGCGCATCTACCCAAGCGTACATCCCGACACAATCGCAGATGGTCTTCGCACGCAGCTGGGTGAAGTCACCTTTCGCATCATCAGAGAACATGTCGATGAGATTGTAACAGTGGCAGAGGATGAGATTGTCAATGCGATGCGAATTCTGTGGGAACGCATGAAGATTGTCGTTGAGCCATCTGGTGCGGTGTCATTCGCCGGAGTGCTCAAGATGAAGGCAGCCCTGGAGAGTTCTAGAGTTGGAGTGATAATCAGTGGAGGCAACATTGAGCTTGACCGATTCTTCAAGAGCCTCCTAGGATAATGACTCTGCCCTAGGAAACCAGACCTGGAATTCGGCACCGTTTGCTGGTTCGCCGAGGATCCTGTCTCTCACGTCTATACGACAACCATACTTGTCACAGATCTGTTTCGCTTGATGAAGGCCCACGCCTCCATACCTTCTTGAAACGTCAAATATCGCTGTCTTCAGAGCGTCTGAGATTCCACCTCCGTTGTCGGCAATTGACAGCAAGTAGCCTCCGTTCTCCTCTCTCAGCGACACCCAGACTCTTC
This sequence comes from Candidatus Thorarchaeota archaeon, assembly GCA_016839445.1. Lineage (GTDB taxonomy): Archaea > Asgardarchaeota > Thorarchaeia > Thorarchaeales > Thorarchaeaceae > SMTZ1-45. The sequence goes on along the minus strand of JAEOUG010000083.1, from coordinate 3,016 downwards.
TTTGAGGTGCGGTGTTGTGCATGATAGCGTTCTCCACGAGGTTAGTGATCAGCTGTTCTAGGAACTGATCCGACTCCACGATAGCAGACTCGGCCTCGATTGACATCTCAATCTGTACATCCCTGTAGGTCTCTAGGTACTGATCAATGATGTTTGAAACAGCATTATCCAACCTTCTCGGTCGGAGCGCTACAGACATCAGGGGTTCTGTCACTTTGACCTTCGAAATCATGCTCTGGCATCGTTCAACTGCGGAAACAATCTGTCCAAGTAGCCTTCTGGCATCTGGTTCTCTCAGCAGAGTTTCCATGACCATTGAGCTCCCAAGGATTATCTGGAGTTGATTCCGGAAATCGTGGCTCATCAAGTCGAGATAGAGCATTGCTCGGTCTTTCTGCGTCTGGACGCGCCTCTCCGCAATACGCCTGTCCGTAGCATCCATTGCGACAATCTGTACTGCTGGTGACCGTTCGTAGTCCACAATCCTGCCAAAGATCTCCAGCCATCTCATTGAACCATCTTTTCTGAAGACACGCAGTTCCATCGGCACAGAGAGGGGCGAATCCCCTCCCATCAGTTCCTGCATTCTTCCTATTGCCTGCTGCCAGTCCTCTGGATGAATTACGCGCTGTATATCCTCTGGTCCGAACGCGAGGACCTCTTCAGGCGTCCTGCCAATGAACTCCGCAAAAGCCCTGTTTACGTACGAGACAGATAGTGGATTTGCGGCGAGAATCACTAGTCCCTGGAATGACTGTTCAACCAAGTGCCGATACTTGGCTTCAGATGCCACCATTGCCAACTCCGCGGCCCTCCTGTCTTCTATGTTGCGAGCCGTGCCGATGATGCCTATTGGCGTTCCATTGCTGTCTCTTAGGAACGTTCTAGTTGTTTCCATCCAAACCAGGGAACCATCTTTTCGTGTGAGTTGCAGCTCAAGCGCGGGAGACGTGCCTCGAGTTTCGGGAGAGGGGTCGTCGTCCTTGACTGCAGATGCTAGGGCTGAAACAGCTGTGCGTACAGACTCGGGCGTCATTAAGTCTAGCAGCGATGTTCCAATCAGTTCTTCTGGCTCGTACTTGAGGATTCGTTGGACTGACGAAGTAAGGTATCTCAGATTGAGGTCCATGTCGGCAGTCCAGATTATGTCCCCGACGTGGTCGGAGATGAGTCGATAGCGTTCTTCGGCCTCTCTTCTATCTGTGACTTCGACAAGTTGAGAGAGGTAACCCTTTACTTGCCCATCCTTGCCCGCCCCCAACGGTGTTGCGACGACATCAAGATGAATCACGCCTGTCCGCTTTGTGTCATAGAGCCCTGCTTCCACCACTTTGTTGAAGTCGAACTCCACTTCGAACCTTACGCTCTTACCCTTTCGAAGGGCAACTCCCACCTCAGGAGGCAGGTTTGGATCATCGAAGAGCTGGAATCCCAGCAAGTCCTTCTTGTCGCTTATTCCGCCGATGGCGAGCGCGGCTCTGTTTGCGTCTATGAGTCGCCCACTCTCGTCGAACACCTCTATCCCTATAGGCGACTCATCGAAGACACGCCTGAACCTCTCAAGCGCTTCACGCAATTGAGATTGGGAGTCCTTGAGCATGCTGATGTCTGTAATGACCGCAAATGAGCCGGAATGCACGCCGCTGTTATCTCTGAGGGGAGCTCCAGACACGATTGTATAAACTGGCTCACCTGAGGACTTGATCCACTCAAGCTCGTATTGCGAAGACTGTCCCCTTGCTCTGCGATTGATGTTGTCAAGAAGTGTCTTCCTGCTGTCCTCTCTGACGAATTGAATCAGAGGCCTCCCCTGCATCTCTGACGGCTTTCTGTCCAGCATTTCGGCGAATCTTTTGTTGACGTATGTGAAGACTCCGTCAGCGTTTATGATGCCAAAGCCATCATTCATCGAGTCTACGAGGGCTCGAAAGAGAAGGGCCTCTTCTTCTTGGCTTATGGTGCCGTTATTGCCCGGCGTTGCGTCTTCCATCTTGAGGGTCTCGAGTGCGCTTTGCCCCCGCGTGGAAAGCGTACCATATAGCCTTCTCTTGGATGTAGCTCTGTTGCGAAAACCGCGAAATAGATTCGGATATCTCTCACCTCTCGTCGAGTCCACTCGGCGGGACGCCGGCTTCCGAGAAGCTCGATAAGCCAAACATGCCATCGACAAACTGTGAGTTAGTTGACACGCTGGATAATGCACGTAGACATGGATGCATTCTTTGCCAGCGTTGAGCAGTATCGCAATCATCCAGAGCTGGTGGGAAGGCCGGTCTGCGTGGGTCATGATCCGCGCGGCGGAGCAGGTAGAGGAGTCGTGAGAGCCGCATCATACGAAGCCCGGGCAGCAGGGGTGCACTCTGGAATGCCAGTGTCTCAAGCGTATCAGCTCTGTCCCGAAGCCGCCTTCGTTGATGGGTCATTCGAATCATACACCGAGGCGTCAGATGAGTTCATGGAGGTTCTGAGGGAATTCTCGGATGGTGGCCGAGTGCGGCGAGCGAGTATTGACGAAGCCTACATAGAAGTGACAGAACGGGTCAAGGGATATGCTAATCCGGAGGGCCTCGCGAGGGAAATCCAAGCGACCATCGACGAGAGAACCCGGCTGCCATGTTCGATAGGCATTGCTCCTAACATGGCGGTAGCCAAGATTGCCACGGGAGTAAGGAAGCCGAGGGGCATCATGCGTGTCGGGCCCGAGCCCCACAACGTCAGAGAATTCCTGCATCCACTCGCCGTTCAGGCGGTGAACGGAGTGGGCGCGAAGACGGCCGAAAGACTGGCCCGGTACAACGTGACAACGCTCGGTCAGATCCAGGAGATGTCTGTGACGGACCTCTGGCCGATAATGGGCAGGTCGTCTATCTGGCTTCGTAACAGGGCACTAGGCATCGATGAGCGTCCTCTAATCGATAATGGCCCACGTGTTCGCAAGTCCATTTCGAAGGATAGGACTTTCATGAAGGATGTTTCCCCAGAGTCTGTGGAAACCCTCAGAGAGGCCATCGCTACG
>JAEOUG010000082.1 GCA_016839445.1 Candidatus Thorarchaeota archaeon | reverse complement strand
TCGACCTTCTAGAGGGTTAAGAGCTGAGTCCGCCAGGAGGACGCTGACATTCAATGGAGTGACTCCCGCAACGACCTCCGAACCATTGTTCAGAACCAATGTGATTGAGGTTCCGTAGCAGGAGTGCAGATCAAGGGTCTCTAGCGTAGGCAGATAGGTGCCGAGTCCGAAGAACACGCCCTCTAGGACCCAGAAGCCCTGTTCGTCTAGATCTACAGTCCACGTGACCATCCCTGCGGAGTCCGTTGTGCGTGTAACGGGCCCGATCATCGTGTCGCCATGAATTGTCAGATTGACCACCATGCCAACCAAAGGACTGCCTAGGATGTTGGTGAGACGAGCATTGATGACCACTGCCGTGCCGACCTCAATCTCGACAGACTCAACGAGCAATGCTATCTCGGTGGGGCAATAGACTGTGTGCATGTGTTCGTCAGGGTCTACAACGAATGAGTGTATGGTCTGTCCGCCCGTCGAACTGACGCCGACTCGATATACCCCCCACTTGGAGGGTACGAAGGAAACACTGGCGGCACCGTCAGTAGTGTCGACGTACTGAGTGAACAACCTTGCACCGTAGATATCGTAGACAGAGACTGCTAAGCGGAGACCATCAATTACACCTCCAAGGTCATCCGTCACTTCGACAAGAACCACTATCTCAGTGCCAGTGGTTGGAGGAGAGGGTGTGAACTGTGTGGACACGTGAGCATCGGTCCAGACCTTTAGCGAGACCTGTGCATCACCACCTAGCATGAACTGGTCTTCTGCCGGTGCTGCGACCACTAGCAGAATACCGTGGCAATGGAGTGCTGAATAGCTGACTGTGAGTACTCCGCTGGCATCAGTGAGCCCGCTGGTTGTCCACACTGGAACTAGATCCATACCCAGAACCTGGAGAACAACCTCAATGCCCTCTACATCCCCAGTGGAGACCAGCGAATAGGTGATAACAACAGAAGAGAAGATGTCGACTTCGTCCGACTCCAGCTCGACCATGCCATCTACAAGCGTCATGGCGGACACTGTGGTGTAAGTAGAGTTGGCAAGGAAGAACTGGTCAGCTGCGTGCTCAAGCGTGACGACAACAAGACCTCTGGATTCGGGAACCCAGTGGATTGTGAGGAGCCCCTCTATCGAACTGAACGCCACCTCGTAGACAGCTGTACCAGCCATCTCCACCGTGAGGACCAGGACTCTGCCTGGTATCCAGTTGCCATATGCGTCAGTGATGCCGACAGCGAACTCTGTGTCGGATTCGACGAAGCATATGGGGTCATGGGCTAGATGGAGGTCTGGGGTCACACGGACTCTCTGAACACGAACGGCTGCCACCGAGGCATTGAGCTCCGTTCCCACGTACTCTGCTGCAATCCAGAAGTCACCAACATCTCTGAACTCATGCCCAATGGAACAGGTCCCACCGGAGCCGGTAAGCAAGCCTACGATCTCTATGACTGTGCCATTGGCCCAGGAAACAGAGATGGTGACACTAGCCCCAACCATGGGTGTATCTGTCCAGTCGCGAAGGCTTACCGTTATCCCGAGTGTCGTCCCCTGTTCGATTGGTGTGCCGGGCGTGCTTATCGTGATGGCAGTCAGCCCAAGCACCACTGAGGATTCCTCTGCCGATTCGCTGAGAAGATATCCATCAGCTGCGGTGGAAACAACCAGCAGCAAGTCTCCCGGATAGTCCAGGGGCATCTCAAAGAGAGCAGTACCATCAGAGGCCGATGTCAGCTGTATGTCAAGAGCTAGGGCACTATCGAGCCAGAGCCTGATGTCAACCGTGATTCCCTCCAGGGGGGCACCTGAGCTATCTGTTAGCGTAACGAGAACCGTAGAGTCAGTAGGAGCCACGATTTCTTCCAAGAACTCAACCTGAATGCTTGGAGCTTCAAACACACCAGCCGATAACGCCGTGCTCGACTCCTCAAACCAAACCTGTCGGGTCAACATCACTGTGAAATCGTTCACACCTCTGACGACCGGCGTCCATGTCACATTCGCTTCTCCGTTGAATGTTGTGACAGATGACTGATAGACCAATTCTCCCATCGGACCAAGGACTGTCACTTCGACCTGTACATCGACAGGCAGCGAGTCAAGACCAGTCGTAGATATGAGCATCCAGGAGGGACTCCCGACCTGAAGATACTCGGGCAATTCAAGAGTGACATCTGTTTCAATTCGAACAAAAGTGAAGGCAATGTCAGAACTCGCTCCGGTGCCCGCAGCCCCAGCATACTCCGCCTCGACCGAGTATTCACCGGGATTTGTCGGAGTCCACACCAAGGAAACGTGACCCGATGAGTTAGTCACAAGGGCCTGCTGGAGGACCACTGTGGCCGGCAGGTAAGTCGCTGTGATTACGACGGTCTCACCTGAGATTGGGTTCGAGTATTCGTCGAGCAGCTGAACCCTGATGACGGAGGTCTCTCCGTATAGCATGTCAGAGGACACACCACCGATCGTCAACTGACTGTCCACCCAGGTAAGGACATCAACTGCTCCCATTTCAAAGGCCTTAGCCTGACCATAGTCTGAAAGCATCACGAAGACCTTATGGTTTCCCAGATACCCGGGGCCCCCAGGGACAGGGATTGAGAGGGTATCTGTTGCCAGCACTTCTCTGAACTCAGTGCATTCATCAAAAGCGAAGACGAGAACTCTGTGTCCTCCAGTGCTTGAGCCAACAGCCACACCAATCTCCAGGGTGTTACCGGAGAAGACCTCTGTGGGCAGCGTGAGGGAAATTGTATCGCCTTGAACGTCGAACATTCTTGCTCTGAGACCAAGAGATGAGGCTAGTTCGAGTACTCTGGCTGTAAACACTGGCTGCCAGAGATCAGATGAGTTGTACCATCCACCGGAGAATGAGGACTGCAGTACAGTCAGGACAGCATCCTCTGAGATATCGGAGAGAGACGCTCCGAAGCCGGCCGCCCCTAGCAGGGTTAGAGTCTCCACGTCCCAACTCAGAGACACTAGGTCATTGTACTGCACTCTGGCATCAATCACGTACTCGATTTCAGTGGCCATGGACTGCGTGATGAGCCCAAGTCTTAGGGCCGCTCTCGTACTCAGGAAGTCTATTGCCGATTGGCAGCCAGCATAGGGCTCTAGATTCCAGCCTGACTGTGACCACTGACCACCACTGTATCGTGAGAGTATTGACGTTTCGAGGGCGGAACGGTACCACATTGTGTCCAACTCGTCCAGAAGATAGAGAGCCTCGATTGCCGCGACGCTGTATTGCATATGGGCGGTACCAGAACTGGAGGGCCGGAAATGACCACCAGAAGTCTGTGCAAGGGAGAGATACAGGGAGATGTCAGACTTCAGCCCTGGAGAAACGACCCAACCCGCTATTGACGCGGTGGCCACGCCGAAGTAGTAGCCCCAAACGCCCTTGTCATAGTACTGCTGATATGCATACTCAGGAGGAGTGTTCTTGGTAAGATTCCCCCAGCCAGGGTACATCGAGAATCCATAGCCCTCAAACTGGTCCAGATATTCTCTTGCAGCCTTAAGGCTAACAAGAGGGGAGTGGCTCAATTGAGTCCCTCTGGCCATCCAATACGTCCACATCAGAGACGGTAGCAGCTCCATTGGTTCGAAGCCCGTTGCCGTGGTTATGCTACTACAGTAGTCCAGAAGGCCCGAGACTATAGCTCCAGAGGTCTCGGACATTCTCTCAAGACTTGTCGCCACAGCCGATGCGATCGGAGTCTTCCCTACGATGTCATACTGAGCCAGACCGATTCCGAAGGAACCTGACTCAAGCTGATTCGTACCAAGCCAAATGAGACCTGCGGTCTTGTTCCCGCTGCTGAGGGTTCCCATCAAGGACATGGTTGTCAGAGCCGCTGCGGTGCCTTGCGTAATCTGCTGATCAAGCCCAGTGCTATCCGTAAACGAGCCATCTCCAACAGCAGTGCTCTGAATCCACTCTGTCAACTTTTGAGGGTCGGTATGGGCCTTTCCGAGGCTCCAGAGGGATTGAGTGAATGCAGCCGCATAGGAGTTGCGCCCTGTGCCACCGTTCGGATTGCTGCCTATGCCACCCCATTGATTGAGGTCTCCCGTGTCAGATCCCGTGATCACACACCCTCGCAGCCACGACTCCAGTGCTTCGACATCGATTGAGTCGAGATCTCCCGAAGCATGAAGTGCCTCTACTACTGCATGCGTCACGATGATGTTGTCGCCGAATCCGCCGGAGACCTGTCGGTTGCCGAGATAGGTCACAATCTCTGCCTCGTTGATGGATGAGCTCAAACCCATTGTGCTTACCAGCCAGAGCCCTTGGGCGGTCGCTGTCAAGGTTAGTGCATTGTAGGGTGATGACCTGAATCCACTCTCAGATCCTAGGTCAACGAGGAGCGTCTCAAGTATTGATGAAACAAGTGGAGCATTCGTCAAACGCCATGTGTCGAAGCCAGTAGGTGATAGCAGGCTATTGATTGCGTGAATTGCATGATAGGTTGCGTCCATTGACGGATTGTGGGAATACGCGAACCCCCCTGAGAGAGTAGTCAGTCCGCTTGCCTGTTGTGCAGCGATGGCACTTGCCACGCTGGATTCTCCGATAGCCAGAGAAAACGAGATGGCATTGGCTAGAAGTCCTTCCCCGGTACCTGTTAGAAGTGAAGGATTCTCAGGTCCGAAAAGCATGATATCGTTAGGGAGTGAAACATACCGTAGGGGAGCTAGCATTACATCTGATGTCGATGTGGTGAGATTCACCAGCCTCGAATCAGAGGTCTGTACTTGATCTATGGGCAAGAGGAGTCCCGCCTCTGTTGTTAGTGAGCTGCCTAGTATGAGGTCTTGGGGGTACTCTAGGAAGACCGCCCCGCTGAAATCAGGATGCTCTTCAAGTGCCGTTGCTAGCGGAGCGGTCAATGAGGGGGGACCGGTGCCACGAAGCCTGTGCAGTAGCCAAGCTGCGCGACCTACGAGAATGAGAGGCAAGCCACTGGACTTCAGCGCCTGCAGTGCTCCACCTGCAAAGAGGGTGCCGTATGCTGAGCCGCAGCTCCCATCGAGAACCACTGCTTCAGCAGTCACTACAGAGGACGAAAGGTCCGTCATGGTGGACAGCGTACAGGGGATACCTTGGCTCTCCAGCAAATTGACTAGTGTAGTACCCCTTGGAGTGATGTCTCCACCGTGCAACTCCAGCACTATGATATGCCCGAAGTCTATTGGCGTCCCTGGGTCAGCGGCACCCACAGGTGTGTCGAGAACGGTTGGTTCTAGAAGTGACTTACTTGGAGGAGAGGTGGGTGATGGTGTACTGAAGAGGAGAAGAACGAGAACTGCGAAAAAGATCAGAACCCTGAGAGACAGGGTGTCCGGACCCAGACACCTTCGGACGCGGAATACGGGTGTGGATGAACGCTTCTTGAAAAGCAGGTGCGGAGTCTGGGCCCTGACATGTCTAGTCATAGTGTACCCCCCAGGAACTGGATATAGTAGGCTAGACTTAGAATAGATACGAAGACTGCAAACTCAATCAGTCCACTTCGCGGCTTCCGCTTCAGCGAGGCGAACAGCAATGAGAGGTCTCCCGAGCGCACTGAGCAGTTGAAAAGGATCCCAACCGCAATCCACCAGCAGACTCCCATCCAGAGTGGCTCAAAGAGAAACATCACAGGAATCACGACCAGAGAGAATGCGACGAAGACTGCCAGTAGCACGTTTAGGAAGAGGACACTGAGTACTATGCCTACCCGAGGAGGCTTCTCTACTTTCAGAAAGACGTTGACCTCGCCGTATGTAGATGAGCTAGCCACATCCTCAACGGCAATTCGAAACACACGGGCCAGAATCAGTCGGATGCCCATGAACGCCAGTGTACCTGGTAGGAAGACAATCGAGAGGAAGGTGAGAAACTTGTTACGCGTCCAATCCTCGAACTCCCTCTTCTGTCCGCTAAGGAGAAGCACCACTCTCACAAAGGACGCTCCCAAGACGATGGGGGGCGTCATCTGAAATGAGTATACTAGGTTGGCCAGTACAAGGGACTGTAGATCCGACGTCAAGTCACTTTCCTCTTCCTTGTCGTTTCACCTTCGGGGTGCCACATGCGTATGACCTGCCGGAGAACTACGTAAGTTTACCCACGGAGGGCGATTAGCCGAATGGGAATTGATAAATCGATTTAGTAGATTCTTAGTATTTCCGACCACAAAATAGAAGTTTTGAATCTCTTTTAGCCGTTTTGAAGCTCTTATAGACTCTTTCAAGTCCTCAACCGTCACAGAAATGCATATCTGTGAAGTCATTCTCAACACATTCTAGGGAGACTTGAGAGAGGATTGGACTCGAGGTATCTGGAGTGGAATATGGCATCAGTCGACCACCTAGAGAGAATGAGAACCCAAGCCAAGTACTCCAAGGTTGAGGACTACTACATCCTTCGGGCAGCAGTGCGGAAGTCGTATGCTGTGTCGGAGAGTCCCAATCTAGATCCGAACTCCTTCGCCGAAGCTCATGACTTGGTGAAACCGCCAATCGGCCCATACGACTCGGAAACCATCCAGAAGATACTGGACTACCGGTCCACAGGCGAAAGCTACTACCCTGCAGGAAGCACCTTTGATGAGCAGATCGAGTCACTACTGCCAAGTGAAGCTGAGTTCACATCGCTTGATTCAGACCTGAGGCAGTCACTGACACATCTACTAGGGAGATCAGTCATTGGCCTCCCTGAAGCACTCCCCGGGCCCGAGTGTATAGAGGGACTCGACTTCCTTTCCAGTGCGCTGCTCCATCTCCACTACCTCGGCCTTGCATCGAGAACCCCAATCCGGTGGCTAGAAACACTGCAATCAAAGGAAGGGGAGAAGGGAACAACTTCTGGACTCACAACAAGGTGGCACCCAAGGAGCCTCAGGATGGATGGCGCGGTCAATAGTCAATACGAATGGCTCCTCCGGGCAGTGAGAAATAGACTTCGGATCCTCGTATATGGTCCCATTAGGACCATGGTGGTTGCATACAACAAGAGAAGAGGGCCAGTTCGCGTCTACCACAATGATCTCATGAGAACCTTGGGGGTCCCAAGGATGCAGGCGGCTCAGATATACAACTACATTCAGCTGATGCTCACAGAGCGTTTCCGGCCCTCCCTTGGTTCACTAGGAGTCAGATATCGTTGCATTGTGGGCCCCAACAAGAGAGTGAAGAGACCTGTTGGTACGCTCTGTGAACACATATCACTCTCTGAGTCGAAGTACGCTGGACTGAACATCTTCCTCGAGCCGGTCTGGGCCGAAAGGACGGAGAGTCCAGATGAGTTCGTGATTACGGCTGACACCGAGACTGTTTCATTTAGAATGGACCTGTTCCACCACACGGCAAAGGTGGGAGAGGAGATAGGGCAATGGGTCTACAGAGTCATGCAGGCAGATGACCCTCATCCCAAGAGAGACGAGAACTGGATATTCAAGACGTCCCCCAGATCCAAACGAGTCGGAGTTCCCACAGAGGGAGAAAGGAATCTCTTAAGCATCATGTGGGCCCATCAGGGCACTCCAGAGCAGCGCAAGAAGCTTGTAGAGGACATGGAGATACCTGTGAGAGCTAGGAGGGATGCATCACAGGCACTACGCAAGAGGAACGCATACAGTGTCGTCTACTATCCTGCAGTCGAGTATTGTGGCGTTCCGCAGGGAATCATGGTTGCCGCTCGGACAAACACTGAGACTCAGAAACGGGAGGTCTCAGAGTGCCTTCTGGCGTCTTTCCCATTCGTGAGGCTACTAAGTGGAAAAGAGGGAGTACTGGCCGTTGCTAGAGTCCGCGAGGGGAACGGGCAGTTCCAGGCCGAAACAGCACGTAGAAGGCTCGAGCAGATGGGTATCGAGCACATCGATGCGGTCTGTGAAATTCAGAAGACCTTCTATTTCACGGCCTTGGGCAGGCTCTTCTCGGATGATGAAGGAAACTGGAGAGACCCGTGGGCCTGATTAAGTTAGGACATCAATCAATATGCGTAGGTGACCGCCCTCTTCCGTAATGGTGATGTTCTCACATTCATCAATACCGTTTTCCCTTATCCAATTGCTGACTTGACTGACAGAAACCTCCTCTGGGCCAGTCTCGAGGGATATCGCAATGCCCTCGACCCTGTAGACGTCTGGATTCTCACAGTCCCTGTCCACTCTCAACGAGATCTCAGGGTCTCCTCTGCAACCCAGTTCGCTCTTGAGTCCTAGAAGTACAAAGCCGCCCTGCCCCACCAGTGCACAGAGTTGAGCCGAACGATCGTGCACTATCACTTCCATCTCACCTGCCTTCTCAAGTGATAGTGCAATCCTCACTCTCCGGGCAAACTCGATAACATCGCTTATGATCTCACGTCTGTTCTCAATACGAAGCACATCAGAACCTGCGTCACTACTCATCTTCAACACCTCTTCAGAATCATGCAATCCACCCCTCGAGGGTCATCTGAACTCTCCCGAAGTCCTTCCAGAGGCGTAGCAGCTCCATGGACCTCTTCTCAGCAGTCTCTTGGCCAAGGGCCGGTTGGAGCAGCTCTGTCACACGAGCAGACACAGGCGGCTTGAGCACAAGGTTTTCGACTCCAAGCTTGATATAGTGGCCCTCGTCAAACACGTCCCTCGCCTTCATGTACTTCTCAATCTCGCTAGGCGTCACTCCCATGGCTCTGAGAAGAGGCTCTAATCCGCCGTGTCTCTTGAGGGCTATTGCGCCCTTATGAGGCCCCATTCCTCGAATGCCCTCTCGATGAAAGTCACAGCCACAGATGATCGCAAGATCCCTCATCTGCTCCAGGTCAAGCTCTAGTCTGCGCTGCAAGTCTCTCATGAGGACACGCTCAATCTCCCCTTTTGAGAACCTGACGCTCCGGGTCACATGAGAAGCACCGAAGAGCAGGGCATCTGCGTCATTTGATACCACTGACCCGACTTTACCCTCGCGACTCAACACAGCAGCTGACATCTCGGCTTCAGATGGTGCCAGCACGGTTGGCATACCTGACGCAGAGCAAAGATCCTTGATGTGGCAGAGGCCGAAGTAGAGCCTCACCGCCGGACTCGCAAAGCAGGAGAGATCAATGTCTGGCGAGCCCGCCAATGAATCAGCCCTCCATCTTCGATAGAGTCTCTCGGAATTCTGGATAAGGCTCGGGTTTGCCTTCCTCTTGAGATGTTCCGGAGGGCCATCAAAGACAAAGACTGGAAGGACATGATTGCGTAAGCAAGAAAGCACCGTCGCCAGGAACAGGTGGGCATGAGTTAGTGGGACTCTATCGAAGCGCTGTTGACGTACGACAGAGAGCCTGCGAGAGAGGTAATTGGGGCTGTCAAAGGCCAAGATCCTTGGCTCGAGCTCCTCCACCTTTGCCCATCGCCATGGAATCATCTTCCCCCAGTTCTTGACACCCAGCTCTGCTACCTCCTGTTTGGAGACCTTGGTCCTCGAACGCCAAGCTTCACGGCAACCGACGTAGGGGGAGGAAAGACAGGACTGCGTTCTACCGTGAGGAGGATACCGTCCTCTATCTTCCGGATCCAGGAGCAGTAGACAGATGTGTCAATGTTGTGCTGCAAGACGTTACCTCCCACTACGCGTCTCTCGCCGGTCCTCCAATCATTACTCGAGTGGTCTGTCAGGAGAGCATGGACTCCGTGACTGTTGACAGTCCTCCTGAGTTCCTCAAGGGCTCCAAACAAGTCCCTTTGTCGCTCCTTAGAACCAGAGTCACCAGTGAGGTTGAGAACTCCGGTCAGACTGTCCACCACCACGACCAGAACTCCATCAGATGGCTTCACTGTCTTCAGAGCCTCGGTGAGGTCTGTGAGGCCAAAGACGGGGCCGACAATGATTCGCCCGACAGACTCAGGGTCGCTTTCGCCAAGCATGGCACGAATGAGGTTCGGGTTGTAGTTACCGCCAGAGTCCAAGAAGAGACATCTACCTCCGCCAGATACCACACCAGCAGTGACGGCATGGGCCACGAGAGTGAGGGGAGCCCGATCAGGACCGTGAACCAGACTGACCTGTGAGGGAAGAAGGACTCTTCCAAGCGTCTGGTCAAGCTGTCTGGGACGTAGTTGGACGAAAGGTCTGTCTTCAAACTCCACACTGTTAAGCGGCAGGCTCTGCGGCAACATCTTTCCCTCCGGCTTCAAGCAATGAAACGTTTCTCTCCATGACGACCGTCGACCGTAGGCCTCTCGGTATTGGCTGGGTCTCAAATCCTGGAACGGCGTCTTCACTCGCTATCGCTATTACTCCAGACCTACTGGGGTGCAGGGTCATTCTCTTAGGCCAGACCTCAACGAGCCTGTCTACGGTGGCAACATCATGACAGAAGACATACTCGGAGGGTGTATGGACCTCCTCTCGTTTCTCTATGAGTGGAAGGTTAAGGACTGCACTAGTATGGAAGGATGAGAGTTTCTCAAGGCCGTCCACGCCGGCATCTCTGAGAAGCACCTCAATCTGGGCGGCATTTGCACCATCATCTCGAACAAAGAGGATGTCGGTTTCCTCGTATCCTGAGAGGGATATTGGTAGCAGAGGCCGTTCCCGCATCAACTGCAGAATCCGTCCACGTTCATTTCGGGACACGAGAAACGCGACGAAGTTACGCCGGCCCAAAGATGACAACATGCCCGAGTCATCCATCTCATGGCCGAGGAGAGGGATTGAGGCGCCAAGAATCGCTGTGCGCTCGATCATGCTGCGGACTCGTCCTCCAAGGCCTCTGGTGTCCTTGACTACGCTGACCGCAATGAGGCTTACAGCCATCGCTGTGAAACCAAGGATTAGGCCAAAGGGCAAGGCCACAAAGAAGACGACGACAGACATGTACGCTGACGCAATCCATGAGATGATGTTCAGAATCATAAGTGGCAGTGTCGTGGCCTCGCCTCGCGATAGGAAGACGAGGAGCACTGTTCCAACCGTCACAACAGCAAGTGGAAGCGGATTGCCGAGTCTCCAGGCCAAAACAACCGACGCAACAGAGCTGAGCAACCTACCTCCCAGGAGGACTGCTATTGCCCCTGCCACTGCATAAGATATCACACGCATGATTGTCTTTCCAAACATGATTGCTCACCCTCACTCAGAATGTGCGCCCCGGCAGGATAGTCTAGCCAAAGACAGCCTCTGTCATCTACCCTCATCAGCGCAAGTACCTCTTCTCCATCAGGGGTAGGTAGCATGAGCGTAGAATGCCTTCCTGGACCTCTGGTTGCTCTCAAGTTCCGGGGCTTCCAGCGATTCACGGAGTCATACATCACAGGTAGAAGCCCGACGTCTGTGTTTCGGACTTCACTAACTACCAGAACGCGGATTCCTCCTTCGGCGAGGGCAACGAGTGATGGAAGAACCTCCTCCATCATTTCTTGGCCCCACATCACATCATCAACTGTCGACATGTCGAGGACGCGAGTAATCGGGTCGACGACCACCATGCTGGTCTCGGGCGAAACCGATGAAGCGACGGACCTAACTGCGCCAAAGGCTTCAGATGCGCCGTCTGCCAACGTCACCCGGATTCTTGAGGTAAGCCCGCCAAAAGAGCTGGTGTGTCTCTTGAGAGCGCGTATGAAGCTTCTCTTGCCGTCTGTGTTGATATACTCCACAATCCCCAATCGGCTCGCTTGTGCAGCCAGCGCTGTTGCTAGAAGCGTTTTTCCAGTTCCAGCCTGACCCCAGATGTGGAGAAAGTTGCTCTCTCCCAAGAGTGACTCAAGCTTCAATGGCCTCGCGCTCCTTCTTCTTCGATGAGGAACTCTCCGAGCGCTCCTCAACTGCCTTTGCGACTCTTCCCTCGGCCGTCTCGTGTTCGATAGGACTGGCCTTCGGGAGATCGTCACTCGCATCAAGGGTTGTCTGGACTGTTTCTGCAACAAGAATCGGCTCCGAGTCATCCTCATCTGCTGCTTCGACGACATCTTCATCCCCGCTGGCTTTCAAAGCCGCCGAACTCATCTCTGCTAGACTTTCATCATCTATTCCTGAAGAGCCCTCTTCGTCACCTTCGGGAATCTCAGCAATCTCTTCAGATGCTTCATCACGCACTGTTTCTATGACATATCCTCCCGCGGCCCGAAGATTCATCATGTCGTCAATGGAGGACTTGACGTCGGCACTGAGGATTCCGCAATCAAACAATGCATTGTTCAAGACTCCCATGTGATGGATAATCTCGTGTTGAGCCAGCGGCGCTGACTTGTGACCTGTGAGGGCTGCATAAGCAAGACTTAGTTCCATCTCTTCATCTTCGGAGAGATCCAGGCCCAAGTAGAGAAAGAGCTCGATGAACTTCTTAAGCCCCAGATCACCAACCAACCCCTTCTCACCCTCAAGCCCAGGAGAGTGTACAACGCACTCATCTAGGATTGCGGAGAGAGAAGATGCGGCAGAAGCAACATCACCAGACTCGATTGCTACACCCGCGCCACCCATCAGGGGAGTGACAATGAAGTTCAAGTTCCCCACGAGTCGGAGCTTCTCTTCGCCGGCGTGGACAGCCTCTCTGATTCTATTGACATCGCCAGCCCGTTCTAGGTGGGCCTTCTCGGTTACTAGAGCCTCGTTGAACGCGTCCAACGCCGCTGTCGCGGTCCTTGCTAACCAGGCCAGAAGGGGCACTGACACAGCGAGCGTCATCAACGGGATTAGCAGAGTGCCTGAGGAAGTGACTATTGACGCCATGAATCCCACGAAAGATGCGACTGTGGTGATAAGTGGAAGGAGACTCCACCATGCTGCCCTGTGGCCCTTCTCAAGCTCTTTCCACTTGCCGGAGTCAATAGCCTTCTTCACCTCCTGAAGCGAGGATCTTGAATCACTCCTGTGTAAGAGCTCAAGTTCACTTACTCTAATCATCTTGGAGGATTCAGTCAACCACTCCAGGGTTGAGGGCGGCACGCTTGCATCTGAATACACACCATAGACGTTCCGGGTTTCGTAGATGAGAGATGCCTGAGAGGCCTTTGGTAGCCGAAGGACACGGAGTACACTCTTGCCGAACGGGGTGACAATCTCCTGGCTTTCAAAGAGAGAACCAAGTCCCACGTCAGCAAGCAGGAGTCGAGTGTCTTTGCACACGGTCTCAAGAACCGCCGACTGAGCAGCCAAGGAAGTTCTACCGAACCTAGCTATGCGCATGTCCAGAATGTGGACTACGTCGACGTTTACGCCGCGAGAGCCGGGGACACTCTGGAGTCTGAGACCCATGGTCAACCCATTGGGGTACTGGCACACTCGATAGTCATTTCGCTTAAGGTGCCTCTCAATCTCGTTCTCTTCCGTTCCTGCTGACTCTGTTACTTCGTGTTCAACTATCTCCATCTACAGACCTCCTTTCAAGTCTGGAATTAACCGCATTCAGTAGGCTTCCGCTGATGTCCTTCAATCTCTCAAGGCCACCATGCTCCGACAAAACGCTGATAGCATGAAGCATCCACCGAGACCGGTCCAGAAGGCCAAATGCATCTCCGAGAGGAATTCCACATGACTCGGCGACCTCCCGGACTGGCGTTGTGGTCGTGGCTACGGCCCCTATGAATTGGTCAAACGACTCATCAAGTCTGAGATCAGACTCAATGGCTAGCAAGTGACGGAGCAGGGACATCAAGCCAACTGGATCATCTGTGAACGGTATACATGCGAGAAGCTCTCTCGCCGTTGAGATGCTCAGGTACAGCCGGGTCACCAATCGGCCAAGCCTTGAGATTTGGTACGGTTTCTCTCGCCCTGCCTCTACTAGGCCAAGTCGAGTCAGAGTTCCCAGTGGGGCATGTTCATCCAGAGCAAGTGGAATGACATAGTCAGCCAGTGAACTTGCTTGAGGGTCGCGCACGGCCTGCAAGCCAAGTGCTACTAGATGCACACATAGAATGCCCTCCTCTATCGGACTGCCACAGGAGCAACTAGCCCCCTCTATTGTGCCGTTGGTATTGAGGCGAGCAGAGAATCTGCAGGTGAAATGACCCCCCTGAAAGCCAGAAACTATTCCACCAATCACCTCTTGAGATGACTCTCTAATGCCAGCCTTCCCGAGCACTCCCTCCCTCCCTGCCCTGATTGTGTCACTCAGACCATGGCGTTCGATAGCGGTTTCAGCGCTAACTGACTCCACAATGAGCAGTCGCATTGGGCTTCTTGACCGTCTCGCGCCTGAGTGCACGTAGTAAGAATCTAAGAGTGCATCCTCGATCTCTTCAGGTGTCGCCTCTCCTAAGAGATCGAGCAGAACAAGAGCCTGCTCAGTAAGGTGGTCGGAAGAGCCCAAGGCGCTGGACACAGAATCGTACCGAGGAGAGAGCTTTTCCCGTCCATCTTCTCCAGATACATGAAAGTACAGCTTCTTCGCCACATCAGATTCTCCCCTGCTGCCCACCAGAACAACACCGAACCCGGCGCTGTCGTAACCGGGCCGACCAGCTCTGCCAAGCATCTGATGAACAGAGTTTGCTGAGAGAAGGGCCCTGTGGTTCTCAGGAGAACGTGTGCTAGCGAGTACTACCGTCCTGGCAGGAAGATGCATTCCGGAGGCAAGCGTTGTGGTGGCGCAGACTACTCGGATCAGTCCCCTCCTGAAGAGGTCCTCAACCAAGCATCTCGGGCCAGACGGGATTCCAGCATGGTGGAAGGCGACACCGTGGTGCAGAAGCTTGCGAAGCTGCCCGCTCAAGGTAGTCTCTCTTTGAGAGAAGGAGTCCAACTCTCTGTCAAGCAGGTCTCTCTCAGAGGTTCCTAGTTGGCGCCCCACATGGACAGAGAGCCTCTCGGCTTCTGCCTCCGCTTCTCTCCGAGTCCTGTGAAACACGATTACTTGACCCTCTGACTGCACAACGGCCATCGTGGCAGTTCGAACCGTAAGATGCCGATTTGAGGTGGTGAACATCTTATAGACAAGAGGTACAGGGCGTTCCGTGGAAGCTACCAGCTTCGCGTCCAGCCACGATGCAAGTTCCTGCGGCTGGTCCACCGTTGCTGAGAGCGAAATCAGCTGCACATCTCCTATCATTCGCTTGATACGGAGGATGACGCTCTCAAGTCTTGCACCTCTCCGCCCCTCCGACATTGTCTGAATCTCATCAATGACCACCGTGCCAATCTCAGAGAGCCAACTAGCCTGATGTCTCAGTAAGGAGTCTGCTCGTTCATAGGTAGTCACCACTACGTCGAAACCAGCCATCTCTTCACCAGAGAGGTGGAGGTCTCCGGTAGTCACTCCGATTCTGACCGCTCTTCCGTCATATCGATCCTTCAGAGACCTCGCAACTTGGTGCGCTAGTGCTCTCAGAGGAACCAAGTAGAGACCTCGACGACCAGCCAAGACCGCCCTAAGAAGACCCATCTCTCCGATGAGCGTCTTCCCTGAGCCTGTGGGGGAAGTGACCAGAATACTCTCACCATGTAACAGACCAGCATCGATAGCCTGTATCTGAATACCTCGGGGAGTAACTCCTACCTCCTCCAAGATTCGTGTGACGTTGTCCGGTACACTCACTACGGCGCTCATTACGCAGACACCCCCTCGGCCTGCCTTAGTGCCATTGTGCCCTTCATAGTAATGCGGTAGTTTGTGTAAGACACTCCCCCGTGGGTTTCCTGACCCCTCAGAATCATGCTGGCCTTCTCCAGTCGAGCGAGAGTTGCCTCAACGTCAACATCGGGAGATCCACTTGCCTTCAGGAACTGCGCAACTGACTGCTCAGTAAGTGGCTCGTACTTTGTCAGTAGGCCTAGTACCTGGACGAGAGACTGGCTGTCCTTGCCCCCAATGGTTTCAAGCAGGGTCTTCTTTCGGTCACTAGATGATCTCTCCTCACGGTTAATCCCATGGACTACTGAGGAGCTAAGGTGCTCAAGCGGGGGAGGAGAATCTAACCTGACTGGGACACAGGTCTTCATCTCTGGATGTGAGAGAAGCGCCTGATTAGGCTCCATCACCCTCAAGAATGAGCTCTCTCTGGAAGATACTCTCTTCTTGCTGTGTATGCCGACGCCCACAACACTCAATGAGAGCAGGTCGGAAACAGCCGCGATATCAGGGGTTTCGCGCAGGCGCAGAGCCAGACATGAGCCGAACGAGTCTGCGCACTCATTGGGTAAGCCTGCGGGGCTCTTGATACTGGCAACTAGTGGACCCCTCCTTAGAAGATCTCTAACCTGGGAGATTGCCATGATGCTCTTTTTCGTGTACCTGAATGTGCTTCCGCTAACCAGGAGATTGGTTGGTGAGTCCAAGATCACCACTAGGTCAGGATCAGGTTCGAGGCCAGAGAGCTTCAGACAGAGTATATCGTATGCGAACATGGTGAGGTCAGGAGACTCGAAGGGAATCACAATGACTGCAAGATCCTGTTCTGCGATGCGCTTCATAGATGCGGTCTGTGTTCCGTAGAATGCTTGTGCTCCAGACCCTTCGTGGAGCCTGCGAATCGAGTCCAAGGCCAGTCTCGACTCGCGTGAGCTGGTGCTCCCCGGAACCCTTCCTGTTTCCATGTCTTCAGCGAGTTCATTCAGAGTGACATCTGCTACTGTGCCATTACCTAAGGCCACTACACGGTTGAGTGCAACCTCAAAGTCAGTTGCCGCGCTGAGATTCACGCCCGCGAGGCCTTCGAAGGCAAGAAGAAGCTCAGAAACGTACTTCGACCTTCGGATCCCTTCGGAGTCAACAGGATTGACTATCAGGTCCTGCCCGAGGGTCATCCCGATACCACCATCTGTAATGCTTGCAAGCCGAATAGACTCTCTTTCCTGAGATACTATCAAGACCCTTCTCCCGAGATTCAGCAACTCACGAACGAGTACCGATATAGCAGCGAGTCTGTCGCTCCAGTCTCCACCGCAGACGAGGAGTCCCGCCTCTAGATTGGAGTGAGAGAAGCCGACGGGGGGACCATCCTTGAGTGTTTCTGGATTGATTGCCAGGCCGATACGGTAATCCATCAAGTTCGCTCTGATGGGGGAGATGAACTCGCCAGGGACATTGCTGCCGACTTCAGGGGCAAGTTCGCTTGGAATCTGAACCAGCCATTCACTGAGCTCAACTCCGGCGGCCATGAAAGACTGCTCGCTGGAGGTTGCGTCCCAATTGGAGAGTTGCTCAGAGAGTCTCTGAGGACTCACCCCCTTGAGCCCACTCACAGGAAGACTGCCAAGGATCTGGCTCTCGAAGAGCCTAAGGTGCGTAGGATCGAATGAAGACCCAATCAGTCTGAGGCCCGTCCTCCAAACACCTCCGCGGACATAGAAGTATGCGCGTCTTTGCTCGGAGGAGTTCTGTTCAAGGTACGAAACAAGAGAAGCATCTAGGACTCCATCCTCCACAACACCATTGGAATCCTGAGGCGAGAGACTCACGGAGAGCTGAATCCCGAAGTCTGTGTCAACACCTCGAATCACCTTGCCTAAGTTACCTGGCAGAATCGCCCCAATATGCTGAGCCTCCAGAGCTGTGATGAACCGGTCTCTGCCCGTTCCTCTGCTCCTAACCACCTTGTCCTCGGACTCTAGTGCAATGTCTGCCTGACTGACCTCAGCCCAACGTTCCGACGAGGCGCCGAGCCCCCCCAAGTGAACCCGCAACCTAGGAAGCACGAAGAGCACAGCTAGGAGGGTACAAGCCGCTGCAAGGGCAAGAGCCGGCTGCAAGACGCCCAGTGCAAAGCTTAGCAGTCCAAGCCCCGCCATCTTGTCCACCGGGTATCCGATGGAGCGGTCATCCCACCGAATCTCTGTGTTCCTCACCGTGCCTCTGCTTCTCGACTCTATGAGGTCCATGGGATCTTCTGCAGGTTTAGAACCCAGAATGTTTGCTTTTGACCCTGACAATCAGATTCCACCTCCAGCTTGCCTGTCAAGATGATCTAGCACCATTCCCAGACGCTCATGAATAGACTGCGAGTTTCCATTCGAGTAGAGCGTCCTCCCAACTATCACGAGGTCCGGCAATTCGCTCTTTGAGGATCTGCCCAGCTCCATCCTAACTGGAGTGAAGGAGATTGTAGTCCAACGATATCCATGGCCGTTGCCGAGGAATGCTGTGACGGCACCGATCTTGACTCTTGGAGGAATCGGCAGCGATATCACCTCTTGCCCTTCAGACAACAACGCTAGTGCCCCCAGTCATGATCATTCGCACGTCCTCTAGCTCACCTCTCTCTACCGGAGTGTGCGGATACGATGACCGCATCGCGCTCTCCAATACTGTGGCGTCCTGAAACACAGAATCACAGAGGTCGTTGACTCGCTTCTTGCTGAGCAATCCGATGAACTTGGATCGAGCTACTATGAACCCTGCGCGGGTCGAGCTGTTCCCCACAGGCCGGTGGACCACGAAGTCCAACCTGCAGTTTCCACTCTTGGGCAGCCTCTCACTCATCGCCTGCATTACTTTCTTCGCCGAGTAGGAAACGTCTATGCCAATAGGAACACTCCTAAGAAGACGAGCTGCTCTCGCTTCAACGTTCCAGACTCCAAACAATAACAAGATTCCCATCTCCTCGTCCCAGAAGATCTGGGGAGTAGACTTTCTGAACAAGAGAACGTAACTGCACATCCCGACCACAGCTATGGTCGCCAATGCTATGATTCGCAAAGCCAGCGTTTCAGCCGTTACAACGACCACAAGGGAGCTTGCGGCGACTGACACGAGCAAGACCCAAAGAAGGAGCCAGTGTGTCGTGCGTTTCATTGAGCTGCAACCTCCCTGACAAAGAGCTCAATGGCATCAGCCAGCTCTTGGTCGCCGGCAAATGGCCACAGGTCTGAGGCGGCATCGTCTCCAAACGCATTCATGTATCTCAGGAATCGCTTGTCAAGCAGCACGACAACGCCTCTGTCCTCTGGTGACCTCCTTAGCCTCCCTGCGAGTTGTACGACCTGGCGAATCGACGGCAATACTGCTGAGTAGTAGTATCCAGACTTGTCGCCGTACCTTCTGTCATAGAAATCCTGAAGGGCTTTCTGATGACTGCTCGGTGGCGAGAACGGGATTCCCGTGCCAATTATCAGGTCGATCATGCTGGAGCCATTCTCGACAAGGTCTATTCCCTCACTGATCTTCCCACCGTAAACACAGAAGATTGCATGAGGAGTGAGAAGAACGGACTCCTCAACGTCCTCGATTCTGATTGTTCTGTCCTCGACAAGCATCTCCCTGAATCCGCAATCGATTCCGTAGCTGAGGATTTCCTGCATTATCGCGTAGCTCGGAAACGACACTAGCGCGCTTTTGTTGGGCGGCAGGCTACGCAGAGCAGTCTCGATGCGGGTTGCAATCCTTCTCCACATAAGTGGCCCTCGGAGAGTGTACTTCGTCGAAACCTCCTTGTCAACGAGAATGAGCCGAGTCCCCTTTGGGTAGGGGCTTAGCAGGTCCTCCTTCTCTGCGCTTGATATGCCGAGCATCCTGCCGTAGTGCTCCGTCGGTCGCAGTGTCCCTGACATGACCATAGCAGACCTCGCACTCCTGAGGACAGGAGCTATCAGACCAGCTGCATTCAACGGGCGTATCCGCAGTAGGGTGTTTGAGACCTCGACCTCAGACCTTTCCTCGCCTGCTCCGAGGAGCTCAATCGTGACCAGCCAATCCTCGCTTTGGGCAGACCTGTGGCCCGAGTACAGGAAGGCCACTAGACGGTCCAAAGGAGTATCAACTGGGATTGCGTCCTCCATCCCCTCAACTGCGCTGTCGAACTCCATAAGCTGGCTCAGCTGTGAAGGGTCTGCGAAACGCGGGAATACATCCCACGTGTTAAGCCGCTTCTCATCCCTTAGTCCGTCGAGACTGAGCATCACGGTTTCCCACAGGAAGTCTACAGTGTCCTCAAGCCACTTGACGCCAGTGTCACGAACGATGAGCTTCTTGTTTTTCCTCAGCCAGAGTAGGTCTCTGCCGCTCAGCTCAGCGGCCTCCGAGTTCAGAACATGATCGGGGAGGTTGTGAGCCTCGTCCACTAGTATGTCGACTTCGCCTAGATTGCACCCAACCGAGGAGAGAAGAGCGTCCCTGACTCGTTCTCGGAACACGTAGTCATAGGGGCCGATTAGGACGCGGCTGCTCTTTGCACACCATCGAAGGACCTCGTAGGGGCAGAAACCCGTAGACTCCGAGAGCCTCTCAGCAGCCTCCCGTGTCACAATCTGCGTGGCCAGAAGAGACTCCACCTGTTCTCTGAAGAACGGCCTCGGAAGAACACGGACTTCGCCCTTCCCCTTTGAGTAACAGTTCCAGTAGAACGAGCACTGGCCAGTCTTGACAAGTTTCGCACACTGCTTCGTGAACCCCATCGTTGTGAGCTGCTCCATGCGTCCTTTCATGGGGCACACATGGACTCGAGACACCATACTAGTGGCGGTGAGGTTTGTGCGCCACTCCTCTCCAGGATCATGTAGTCGAAGCTCCGTCAGCTCCTCTTCGAAGACCTTAGACTGCGAGTGTGTGCGTGTGAGCACCAGGAGCCTTGAGAAAGGGTCTCTAGCTCGTACTGCCAAATACCCCGAGAGCACTGCTATGGTCTTTCCAACGCCGCAGTCAGCGGACAGAAGACCAACAGTCTTCTCAGAGTAGACCCGAGATGCAAACTTCACCGCCCTGTCCTGATGTGGCCTAGGTTCGTATGGAAACCACACCATTGGATCAAGGGCGGCGGCGCTCATACCGGCCCCTCCACCCTCAAGCAGGACTCTGAGGTATGAATCCTGAACTTAATGGAGAAGTACTGCCTCATGAGAGAATGGAACCGAGAGAGGGTGGACCTAGATCGGAATCCCTCCTCTTTCCTGCCAATCTTCTCTACAATCGTCTTGCTGAATCCCTCCCTCTTGGCGAACTTCCAGAAGTGAGCCTCTACATCCTTCACTGTTGTGATGTAGAAGTCGATTGTATCTCTGATTACTTCTTTCAGGAACAGCACGGCGTTCTTTGGATCCATAGGTATGTCTGACACGTGTATTCCTGTAGGCAAGTAGAGAGCAATGCCATCGTTGCTGTCCAGATACACCTCGGATGGTACTCCCCGTGTGCCCCGTAGAGCCTCCAGATTCGAGAGAAGCCGAGGAAGCTGATGAAGGAGTGGCTCTCTTGGGTTCTTCCACTCTGTCTTCGTCACGACATACAGCTCTGGGTCTATCTCTGGTAGGGCTGTCGAAACAATGGCTATCCTGTTTGGAGTGTCCCTCTGGAGGAGATTGGCCAGACTGATCACTGAGGCTCGTGGTGTTGACTGAACGGCTTCTGCGGTCAAGTGACACCACCTCCTGAAACCGTGATCAGACTCCCGTCACTGATAACGAGACCCTCATCCTCCAGCTGTTCAAGGAAACTCTGGGCCTTGTCATCGGCAATCTTTGCGTCATTGCACTCCTGCATAATCTGCTCCCGTGAAACAGGACGACCACGGTTGGTTTCGACAAGTGAGAGGACTATGTTGAACACTCGTTTCTTCACACCAAGACCACGCTTCACTCCTGGCTTTTCGAGTCCAGCCCGTAGTATCATGCTCTTCATCCGTTGCTGCGCCTCTTCAGGCGTGTCGACGTAAATCGCACTTGGCGAATGCGTAATCGTCGCGGAACACAGACTGCACATGGAGTCGTCAGACTGGTCTCTCACTCGAGAATAGCCTACGTTATGACACCTTGAGCATCTGTATATCCTAATCATCCCTCTAGTCTTACTCATGCTCTGCCACCTACTCCTCCGCTTCTTCTGAGTCGCTCTCCTCCTCCGGCTCCTCTCTCTCCTTCATTCCCCAACCCCTTTCATCGAAGTACTTCTGTATCTTCGCTTCTGATTGCTTGCATGCCTTGGAGTCCTCATAGAATCCGCCCCAACCAAGTACGAACTCCTTCGAGAATTCTGGAACGCCTGCATTGTCCTGGAGGTCTATCTTCCGCTTCTCTTTGAGGGCCTTCCTCACGTAGAACCTGTAGTCGGATGCGTGACTCACTATGTGACCGCCCACAGGAGCGTTCGGGTTTCCACCATAGACTGCAATCTTGGCCATGACTTGGTTGGTGTAGGCGAAGATGGCATCAGTTGCTGTGCCAGTTCGCCTCATCTGATTCAGAAGTCTGTTGATGTCTTGCTGTCGGATTCTCAACGAGTCAAGTCCTGTGTACTCGGCTCTGAAGAGACCAGTCAACGAGTCCACGATCACGAGCTTGTAGTCCTGCTCGGCACACAACTGCGGAATGGTCTCGAAGATCTCCTCAATCTGTCCGCTAAGCACTACCTGAGCCCTTCCGATGTTGGCGAGTGCAGCGTCAGGGTCCAGACCCCATCGTACGGCATTCGCTCTTATGACATGAGGTTTGAAGCTTGACTCCGTATCAAGCCAGAGGACTCGACCAGCGAGACCCCCCTGATCCTCGGGGAGTTGTGCACGAACTGCGAGATGAGCACACCATTGTGTCTTCCCACCTCTTGCACTGCCATAGAACTCCATGATGGAGCCTGCCTCGATGCCTCCAAAGAGCGCTTCGTCAAGGCTGGGGAGCCCTGAGGTGAGCCGTGGGGTCGTAAGCATTTCCTCCTCTATCTCAAGACCTGACCGGAAGCCGAACTTGCCAGTCATGTCCCTCGCGCTCTTGATGATCTTGGATACCGTACCCTCACCCAGCTTGGTCCTTTCCTGTAACTCAGCCGGATTCTGAACACTCAGAAGTTCTGCGGTTGTGATGAATGCCTCTCTGAGCTTCTTCGCTGCCGCCGGGCCGACTCCGGGAACCGCCTCAAGGTCAGTCATCGCAGACCCTCCCGAGGTCATCCTGCAGTGGGCCTCTGATAGGGACTAGTCTGGTGAAGCGCAGAAGCTCCCCATATGGGATGCTCACCACTGAGCCTCTTGCGCGTACATCCATGCCTGGAAATAACGAGAGAACCATGGCCTGCCGAATCAATGGTACAGGAAACGAAAGAAATCCCATACCAAGACAGCCAGTCAAACTCACATAGCCGCCAAGTGCATCATAGAGAGACCTCTCTGATGGTGCAGTACCCGGCTCGGCAGCCTTCACCTCCGGCATCCGATCCAGGATGACTCTAAGGCTCTCAATGAAGTCCAACCATTCCTCGTCAGATGTTGGCCCCTCTCTTTGTGTGATGCCAGCCTTGGCACCAGCCAGCCAAGCCTCATCCATGACATCGTAGACCAACCCTATCTCCCACGATACGTACTCCTGTGTTAACATCATGCCACCTCCGTGACTTGCTCTAGGTCAGCTGTAATGACGCGCGACTGAGGTTCCAGTGCGGACAACCAGGCCTGCAGACTCTGGACCTCGTCGTGCTTCATCTCATGAGGTGAAAGGAAAGAAGTCAGAAGTGCTCGGCTGGCGGTTACTATGGACTCGAGCGCTGATGCCCTCTCAGCATACGTCATTGGCCTGAACCATGGCATCGTGACATAGCCACCTTCACCCGCCAAGAACTCCCTCCAATCAACGCCAGTCATTCTCTCCCCTAGGACAGGGTCTCTGTCCAGGATGCTGAGTAGTACCTCCGACCAGCCGCTCCAGCGGTCCATCACCCGGTTCATGGAGCTTGCCAAGTCTGAGAGACAGGACTTAGTGCGATCTGCTCTTCCGACAAACGTGATGATCACATGAGTTGACTGCTCATCGATCTCAAACTGTATGTCGTGGATTCCCTGCAGCCGTTTCTTCGATGCAATGATTGCCACCAATGGGACAAGTGATGGGATGTCCGCAGTACGGAAACGACGCTCGGTGAGGGAGAAGAAGGTTGGGAATCCAACGAGTATCTCACTCCTAAGCCCCACTCTCATCTCCATGTACGCAGGCTCCGAGTCGCTGAAGTACAGGAGTTCTGCTGAGAGGACCGCCCGATCACTGTTCGTATAGACCATTTCCATGGTCCTACTCAAATCGATGATACCTGCGTCATCAGCCACGACTGACTCCAGAACATCTGCAAGCCTCGACGACATACTTGTCATTTCACCTGTACTCAGTACGAGGCAAATTCATTGTTCAACTTACCCAAGAACACCGAAAACAAGTAAGAAGATTCAGAGGGTGATTTAGACATCTGATAGAAATTCCGACCATATTTGAGATGTTATAAAGGCTTTTTCGATTCTTTTCGAGTCTTTGAACGCTAATTCAGCCATCTTCTGTCACGGAAGTGCATGGATTCCGGCTGTTTCAGGCATACTTTATTACCTCTGGAGCCCTTCCCTCATCGAGCGTTGGGACGTGTCAGGCAGCTCGTTGAAGGGTCTCATGCGCAAGATCAAGACAGACCCTGCCATACTGGACTACTTCCTATCTACTGGTGAAACCGTCAGTGCTGCCGAACTGGATGCATGCTTAGGTCTGCGAGCCCTCCCAAAGAGGAAGGTCTCAGCCAGGGTCCTCACCGACACACTTGGGCCCTTCGAATTAGCTGAGAGAGAACTCAAACGGGCCAGGTCGCTGCTAGACCAACTTGATCTGTTGACCCCGGCAGGAATCCCTCCTGCAGTCTACGAACCCTTGCGCCACATCCTCGCAAGGATAGTGTCTGGAGGGCTCATGGAGAGAGAGTGGAGCCAGATTAGCGGCCCCAGCTGGATATCCTCCATGCTGACCCTGTACGCCGTTTCGGAGGTCACTGGCACAAAGCCATGGTGGCTGCAGGCAGTCTACCAAGCAGTCCACGACTGGAGGACTGGAGAGCCTTCACAGCTGGGTCAGATGATTGTTGGTGCGGTGTCCCAGGGCATGAATGTGGCCATATCATCACTGGTCAGAGGAATAATCGAGAAGCTCGCAAGAGCCGACTCGCCGCGCCTAGGAGACCTGGCAAGGTACTCCCCTCGCACAGGGAAAGCACCAGGTCTCACACTACGCGCCCTGTCGTATGCCATAAGGGAAGTACTCACCCCCTCCTTCAGACGCCTTGGACTGCAGCAGGTTCTGGTCATGTCCAGCAAGAGAAGACCCCCCACGATACCACAGGGGCATCTCGCCGAGAGTCTACACCTCCAGCACTCGGGATTGGCTCGAGGACAGATGTGGTTGACTCCCCTGGATGCAGATGTTTCACAAGATGCCACAGTACTCAGTGAGAGGAGGCTCTCCCTGAGATTGGGTCTCCTTGACCGGGCGGACGGAGTATGGAGGACTTCAGTGGACTTGAAGGGGAAGCCTCCATCGCCCGGAGGGGAGTCGGACTGGATTGTGCACGAAGAACGCAGGTCACGGAAGACCATAGATCTGGCAAACACCGATGCTCTTGTCCTTGGCGTTGGTTGGGCCTTCCCCACAGATAGCGGTACCCGAGAAACGATGCTGTCAGAACTAGGCGTCACTCCTTTTCAGGGGCAGAACAGCTCTAGGAAACTCCACCGGGAGGGCGCGTTCACACTCCAGTACATGCCTGCAGGAGAACTCCTCGGTCTTGGAGACGAAATCATCGCATTCCTTGAAGGACCCCACAGAGAGCTTGCCAGAATTCGAGGCAGTATCGAGGCGGGTGTGCCGAGATGCGAGTCCTACTTCTCCAAGGAGGGGTCGAGCCTGTTCCTAAGGATGAACGTCGCCCAGTACACAGGTCAGCTCATAAGCACCCAATTGATCAGAGAGATGCCAGCAGGGGTGGAGGTCACGTCAGCGACTGTACATGATTCCACGAGGTCGAGGTTCCACTCCCTCATCGCAACGCTCCGCAACCTTTAGGAAAGCGTATGGAAAACCTCCCAAAACCAGCATATTCGTGTACATCCTTCAAGGAATAAAACACTAATAACATCATATTTCTATTTACTTGGCTTATTAATGCATTTTTTCTAGCCGGAGATTTTCATAACATCTTTAATGGGATTTAGAAGGCTATCGTCAATAAGAACCGCAGAACCTACTACTTATCATAATCCGCTCTTCGTGTTCTTGTACGGTCTTGTGGCGATCTGTCCGGGACTGTAGGAGAGAAAGTGAATGTCAATCATGAGGAAGCTTGTCTCGGTTATGGCGAAACGGAAGGCTTCCGAGATTGAGAGGGTCCTCAATCATCCCATTGAGGTGAGTGAGGAGAAACTCATGTCGATCTTGAGCCGGCATCAGGACACCGTGTATGGAAGAAGGCACAGATTCGACCTGATCCGCAACCCCGAACAGTTCTCGGAGAGAGTTCCGCTTTGTGATTATGAGAATCTTGCACCGTACTTGGAGAAGGTCCACCAGAATCCAGACGGCGCAATACTGACAAAAGACCCAGTCATATGGTATCTGCAGTCATCGGGAAGCTCTGGCAAACAGAAGCGTCTGCCTGTGACTGCAGCAGGATCCAAAGACCTTTCAGCTGGCACTATGTTGACATGGTTCGCATGGATGAATTCAGATCCTCGCAACACCAAGCTCTTTGATGGTGCAATCGTGACCATGGGGGCGCCAGCCGTTGTAGACCACATCGGCGAGGTCCCCGTGGGGTATGCAACAGGGGCAATGATTAGGAGACTGAATCCCATCTTCAAGCGGCTCATGAAGCCGGGGGAGGATGTATTCAACATAATGGACATTGAGGCAAAGATGCGAGCATACGCCAAGCTGCTCGTAACGGCCAATGTCACGGGGCTGCAGGGAATAACGACCCTGACACTCTCACTTGTGCGTCGGATGCAGAATGAGTACGGACCCTGGCTTCTTGACGAATTCAGGGGAACCAAATACGAAGCAAGGGTCAGAGATGCACTTGACGACACGGGGCGGCTTGATGTTGAATCGCTCTGGCCGAATCTGACGATGTTCACATTGATGGGCATAGACTGCAATCCGTACAAGGAGTGGATCTCAAAGACCCTACCTCAGGCAAGTATGCTGGAGATGTATGGAGCCTCAGAGGGATATCTCGGAGGCCAGATCATTGAAGGAGCAGGCGTGCAACCTCTAGCACATGTGAACTACTTCGAGTTCATACCTGAGAATGAGATTGAAAGCGAAGACCCGACGGTCATTCCTCTCTCAGAGGTCAAGAGCGGGAGTCGCTATGAAATCCTGATAACTAACAACTTCGGCTACTATCGCTACCGAATCGGAGACATGGTGACCTTCTCCTCGACTGATCCGTATACAATGGTTCAGATTGGCAGGAAGGGAAGGATTGTCAATCTAGCTGGCGAGAAGTTGTCGGACAAGCATATCACCACAGCTATCAGCGAGGCGTGCAGGAGAACATCTGCTGAACTCACCGACTACAGCGTTGTAGGGGTCGTCGAAGACGGGCTGCCATACTACGCAATTGCAGCCATGTTCCAGAACGAGGATGTGAATCCAGTGGAGTTCGTACATGCGTTCGAAGATGCAATGGGTGCAATCAACTACGAGTTCACGCATTCTCGCGAAACCGGAGGTCTCGCACCGACCATCTTGGCGAGGATGACCAAGTCGATCTTCGAAGACAAAGTGAAAGCAACCCACGTTCAGGCCAAACCAGATCCCCTCACAACGAATGTAGATGTCCTGGCTGCTTGCGAAGTGATGTAGGAGTTCCATGAGGTTCGCCTCAGGGCGGCATAGCAGGAGGATTTCCCTCCTGTGATGCTGACGCCAAAGATACAGAGGGAAACTGAAGAGATGACAGAAGCAGAGTCTATGAACACCGAGTACTGGTCTGCCTTCGATCGCAACATCGGCATTCTCACTCTTGAGGAACAGGAGCACATTGCACAGGTGGTTGTCGCTCAGGCTGGTGTGGGAGGCAACTCGTCAGTCGCTCTAACGCTTGCCCAAATGGGCTTCAGGAGGTTCAAGCTTGCAGACCCTGACGTGTTTGAGCTGTCGAATCTCAACAGGCAGCTGTGCGCAACATCATCGACTATAGGTAGAAACAAGGCAGAAGTTGTCGCCGAAGAGATTCTGAAGATGGTTCCAGATGCGGAGGTGGATGTATTCAGCGAAGGACTCACACTCGAGAATCTTGACAGATTCCTGGATGGCGCTCACGTGGTCGTTGATGGTCTCGACAGTCATGTCATGCACATTAGGAAGGCTATGTTTGACAGAGCAAGGGAGAACGGGCAACCTGTCTTCAGTAGCCCCGCAACAGGCTGGGGTGCAGGGCTCGGGGTCTTCGATCCGGTGAAGAGCCCTTCATTTGAGGAGTTCTTCGGACCCGTTCCCGAGGACCTCAGATCTCCTGAGGGTGAGAGATTCGTGGTCGACTTCGTCTTCAGGTTCATCTCCTCTCTGCCAACCGGCCTCGACCTTGCATTTGCGAAGAGCAGGGCCGAGGCGGGTAAGAATCCCGTAGTGGCTGTAGCCTGCCGGCAGAACGCGGCACTTGTCTGCACCGCAATCTACGATTGGCTGTTCGGCGGATCCCACATACCTGTGGTGCCGACCACTGTCTTTGTGGACCTACTTGGCGGGAAGATAGTGAAGACCGGACCAAGAAAGCGGGCGCTGCTCTCCATGCTGAAGCAGCTTCTGGTCCGGTAGTGCTTCAGACTATGCGTACTGCAAGGGAGCCTCTGGGTCTGCCTTAGTGCTCTTTCCAGAGCCGTTCTTCCGTCGATACCACGGGTTCACAAGCGCTATGACGATGAGGATGGTTCCAATTGCCGTAAACACCTGCGTGACGAAATCCAGCTGGAGCACCGCCTTGATGGCTTGCCCGACAGTCCCAAGAGCGAAGGTCAGTACTATGAGTTCGCTTCGCACTTCTTTTAGGCGATTCGTCTTCCAGACGATGGCAAAGGTGACAACCATCGCGATGGTCAACATCAGAATGACCGGCATGTGGAGCCGGATCACTACCTCCTCTGTTGGGCTGAGTCCTACGACAAGTAGCCAGTAGAACATCAGCAAGCCGAGGATCTTGTTGTGGTGCTTCTGGCGCTTCGGCATCCATATGTTCACGATAACTCCAAGCAGGGGGAAGATTGTCAGGACTAGCCAGAGAGCTCGTAGTTTGAAGTAGAGCAGCGTGGCGGCAACATATCCCATGAGAGGCAAGGCAAGCATGACATTGTTGACTGCTTGGCCGACGAAGGTGATGCCGAACATGAGAGGCAGGTCAGTTGAGAGCCTGTTCTCTTGTTTGTACCAGAGTCTGATTACATAGATCGAAAGCACTGCCGAGAGCAGTGCAGTCACAAGATTCACTAGGATTGTGGTTTCGGTGAGGGTCTGCATTGTCTTTCCTTCCACTCACATTATCATACAATCCTCCTTTGCCTGATGATATAAGGCACCCAACTGGTGACCCAAGTCAACATCACATAATGATTCAAATATCACCTTCTGAGAACAGAGCATGACTGGAAACTAGGGGTGGTGAGCCAAGGTGGTGCGGATAGCACACATCTCAGATTCTCATCTAGGCTGCTCAATGTTTCAGCTCGCTGAGAGAAGGGAAGACGCGAGGAGATGTTTCAAGAAAGCCCTGGACATGGCAATGAGACACTCGCCAGACATTGTAGTTCACACTGGAGACCTCTTCCACGATTCTCTGCCTCAGAATGACGACCTCAATTTCGCAATAGAAGCTCTCAAAGAAGTGAAAGAGAGCGCAGACCTGTTCGTCCTTCAAGGCAATCATGACCAACCGTATGGCTACAGATACCGCCACAGCCCGCTCTTAGGCCTTGAAACAATGGGAGTTTTCACGTCCACCGGGGACCAACCCTACTCAGTAGTGAACAGGGACTACGATGGGAAGGACGTTCAGATTCATCTGCACTCCTGGTCGTCAGTGAGCCACGTCGAGCGAGTCCTCCACGATGTCCGTCCAGGAGGCGACATCAATCTATTCTTTGCCCACGATCTATCCTTGGATTGGCAGTCCTTGCCAGTGGACTTCGACTACTATGGGTGTGGGCACAAACACACCTTCAAGCTTGACAGAGAGGTGTGCGTAGGACGTCCCGGCTCAACCTGTTACGTGAATTGGA
>JAEOUG010000081.1 GCA_016839445.1 Candidatus Thorarchaeota archaeon | reverse complement strand
CGAACACCGCCTTCAGTGAACACAATGTTCCCTTCATGAAGATCTCCATGCATAAAGAGACCTGACCATTGTTGAATCTCAGAGGAGAAATCCAAGAGGTCGTCCTGTACACAGTTGAACTCCATTGCCAAGCCATCAGCCACCAATGCGTCTTGCGAATAACCGTGCAGGCGACCATATAGAGAATCGACGTACGCTCTAGGCGTTTCATACAACACGGCTCTTGGAGGCTTCAACGACTTGAGCCTCGCCAGAGCAGTACACAATTCTTGAATTCGCTCTGGAGCAAGCTCCTGAACTGAACTCACCGTGAGTCCATCAAGATACTCAAGGGCAATGAAGGGAGTCCGGTTATCATCCGAGAAGCGGCCGTGTGCCAATGGTCTAGGCCCGAGGCCATTCCCGGCCACGTGGGAAGAGACATCATTGAGGACTGCATATGGATCTGAATCAGAGAATCCCATTCTCCATGGGAGCTTCAAGACGAATCGAAGACCATCAACCTCTCCCAGGAGATTGACGTTGGATAGGCCTCTGCTGCCGGACAGGCTCAGACTGGGTCTGGCGTGAATCCCGGGCCATGTCTCCTCAAGTAGGGCTGCTAGCTCCATGAGAGTGTGACCGTGCACAACGTCAGTCGCGCCATTCATCGCCATGCGAGGCCTGCTCGGCAACCTCTAAAAGCCTGTCGAGCTGCGAAACGGACATGAACGGACGGCACATCCTCCTGCTCCTAGCTCACATGTTTCGCAAGATGGGAAATCCGATCCATGTGGAAGATGCCGTTGACTTCCTCTCGTTCCGTTGCAGGTACGGCCGCCCATCGGACATCAGGCGAATGTTGACGCTCGCCTTGGAGAACGAGATGGTTAGCAGCGAGAATGGCAGACTCAGTTCCGAGTTCGTTTACTCAGAACAAGAGCTCCCTTACAATCTTACTGCCAGTCTGGGTGGAAAAGTGAGCGTCAGAGAGGATGTCGAGCCACTTGTCTAAGCCTAGCTCGCAGTCATTGCCCGTATTGAGGCGAGCAGTGCCGTCAGATGAATGAAAGCGTTCTTGCCCTGTGTCATCCTGAAGTCAATCTCCGCGATCCGATCCAGTATCTGCTCCATGAGACGGGGCTCGAGAGGACGCTTCACGATGTCCCGCTCTATCTCAAGACAGATCTCCTGCGGAGAGTACCCTTCAAGAGCCAGCAGGCGTCGCAGGTTCTTCCTTGCGGAGTCATAGTCCCCAGCGATGGAACTGCTGACAATCTTCCTCACCGTTGATGCAAGTAGGGTCTCCGAGTTCTCATAGACAGCGTCCTCGTTCACTACGGGACTTGCGGCAGCAGCTACTTGGAGCAGATTGATTGCCTTCCGCATGTCTCCATTGGACTCCTTTGCGATTGCCCGGATGCCACCTTCATCAACCTTCACACTCTCACGTTTGGCAATCCCCTCGACAAGTGAAGAAACGTCATCCTCAGAGGCTCCCGGAAACCGGACTATATTGCACCTGGAGAGAATAGCAGGACTCCATCCTGCTAGTGAAGGAGTGATCAGGAGGAACCTGCAGATGTCACTGTACATCTCCATGGTTCTGCGCAGAGCCTGTTGCAGGCTGAAGGTGAGCGCATCAGCGTCATCCAAGACGAGAAGCTTCACACTGAAGTCAGACACCGTCGCAGTCGAGGCGAAGAAGCGGATTGCTTCTTGAACAAGCTGGGTTCGAGTTGGCTCTCCAGAGCGTCCTCGTGCGCTTCTCGCCGCCTTGGCCTCTCGATAGATGACAGACATGTATTCGTCTAGACGGCTTCGCTTTCCTCTCTCGATCTTTGCCAGGTCTTGGACTGATCTCTTGGCCTTTGAAGCCGGCGTATCCCACACATCACGAATGTTTAGCATCATGTAGTTGGAGTCGTAACTCGCTCCAAGTAACTCCCTGGCGAAGACCTCGGCTGCCGCGCTTTTCCCGGTCCCAACCGGTCCATAGAAGATCATGTTGGTGAGTGTCTTTGACGCAGCCAGCCCCCTAAGCTGGTTGATTGCCCTGTCCTGACCTACGAAGTCATCCCATGAACGTGGCCTATACTTGACACACCAGAGAAGAGGTTCCAATGAGAATACCCTGAAGTCTATTGACAGGAGGACAGTACATAAGCTTGTTTCTTCCTCCGAGCGAGCAAAAGGACAAGCTCATGGCACATAGACCAAAAGCATCTTAAACACAAAAAAGCTGGGCCCTTGCCATTTCAAGACTCATGTTGAGCTGTTTGATATGCCTAAGGAATCGCTAGAGGGTGAGATTGAACACATTCTTCGAGAGGACCTGCTGTACGCCTGCCAGTATTGGGATATCGAGGTCACAGGCAAGGACAGCGGAGACTCTCTAATCAAGATGCTAGCTAAGAGGATGCGGAATCCTGAGGCCAGAGAACGCATCTTCGGTTCACTCTCGGACATTGAACGCGATCTTCTGGGAATGCTTGTGCTGAATGATGGGGCAATGAGCTACGACAGGCTGAAGCCGTTCAGGAAGATCTACAGCTATGGACAGCTCAACCAGACGGAGAAGGATCTCCGCAGAAAAGGAATCATCATCCGACGCATGATGAGCCGAGTGACTGAGTTTGGAAGAGAGGTCGCAGAGTTCAAAGTGCTTGACTACTTCATGCCACACCTTGAGGAACACTTCTCTGCTAGGCCCGAGCCACAGCCGGAGAAGCCCAAGAAGACAAAGACGGTGGAGAATGAGCGAGATGCATTGCTAATTGACATGCTTCTCCTAATTGCGCATATCTCTAAGAACGAGGTGAGGATGACATCGGCATGGGAATTCCCGAGAAGAGAGATCGACCAAATCAAGGCCGCAATGTCCAATCCTACCGATGAGCGCTTCGAGCTAGTTCAGAAGACAGCTCGGAAAGCAGGGGCCTACTCGATTGTTGAAGAAGACCATGTCATCGCCAACAACCCAGATGTTCTCTTCTCAGGAGAGCAGCATCAGGTGGCTCGCCGAATCTTGCTTGCATCTCTCGGGAGGACTAGGGCAATCTGGGCAACCCCGGACCAGCCCACCGAATACACGTTGAATCTTGCCATCTGCAGGCTTCGGGAGAGCAAAGCTGAAGATTGGGTAAGTCTGGAGGAGCTACGCGACTGGATCAGAAGCGAGCTCTTCATCGACAACCAACCTCTGAAGTGGATACAGGTCAATGAAGAAAGAGTACAGCTTTCTCTCGAAACGCCATTGCTTCTTGGAATCATTGAGGGTGCATATCGAGGAAAGAAGTTGCTGGCAGTCAGGTTGACTGACATAGGAGCCGCTGTTCTTCTGAACAAGAAGCCAGAGAGACCCCCGGTGGATGAGACCTTCTTCGTACAGCCCAACTTCGATGTAACTGTCTTCACGGCCGAAATGAAGTACGAGAACCTGTATAGACTGATGCTGATTACTGAGCCCGTGCGCACTGATGTGGTTAGCTCCTTCAAGATAACTGGCAAATCAGTCTTTGAAGCGATAGAACTAGGTCTCCGGGCTGATGATATCCTCGGTTTCCTTGAGAGAGAGAGCAGCAAGCCAGTACCCCGCAATGTCGCTCGGTCGATACAGGATTGGACATCTCAAACGACCTTTGCTACTCTAAGCGAGGTGACCCTATTCGAAACAGAGAGCAAGAAGGACATGGACAACATGATGATACAGCCTGAGTTCAAGAAGAACGTCATAAGACAGGTTGGGCCCACAGCAGTAGTTGTCCGAGGAGACATCGAGAAACTCTCAGAGAAACTCAAAGACCTGAAGTGCATGGTGGAGAAACGGTCAGAGAAGGGAGAAGAGGTCAAGACGAAGGACTCTGAGGTCGCTGAGCACTTCCTGCACTACGGTGGAGAGCAGGTTGTAGAAGATGTGCCGACAGATTGCGAAGGATGCCCAGCAATCCAATCATGCAACAAGATTGTTAGGCGACGAAGAGAACGTACACCTAGGTGAGAAGAAATGGGAAGCCCTCTGCTGCCTGAGGAGTTGGCGGGGCAGTTTTTCGGCGTCGGCAGCCTCGGTGAGAAGAATCACAGCGATGCTCTGTCATACATCAAGGCCCTGAGGGTTCCCTACACATTCCAAGTTCCAGCAAATCGGAGCGAGGACATGATTCGGCAGTTCGGTTCCGTTATCGAGGGATTCGAAGAACATGGCGACTTCGTGTTGGACATTGACATTCAAACATTCAGAAGCATGACGAGCGATGACACATCCATTCTCGTTGACAGGGAGCACTTCCAGAGCCTCTACTCGTTATTCGATGGGGCGCGTTACGAGTTCATGAAGACGCAGCAGACTGCGCCTGCAACAATGGCCTTCAGCATAAGAGATTCATCAGGAAGACAGCATCTCTCAGAGCAGCTCTTTCATTTCTACTGCCGTCTGATGTCCAGAATCGCCCAGGGTCAGATGCAGATACTAAGGAAGCACTGTGACACGATTCTCTTCTGCCAAGATGACCCAGGCATTGGGCATGTCAAGAATCTTATCGACCAACAGAAAGCTCCAGATCTGTACCTTCAAGAGATGATTGCGAGAACAGACTCCATCTTCCCGGATGATGTTATCCCAGCCTATCACTACTGCGATGACTGGCGAGAACTTGAGGTCAATGGTTGGCATGCTCTCTGGGACTCCAGACCGAAGATTCTGCATCTTGACATGTTGAGGTACCCTCCGAAGGTCAACCCCGAGCAGGCCGAGAAAGTGAACCGATTTCTTAGTCGAGGAGGAGGAATCGCTCTTGGAGTCCTGCCGAATCTGGACGACTCCTTCACCAAGCCGGTACTTGACACCTTCAGAGACAACCTCAGCTCCGCATTAGAGATGCTTGACACAAGTGGTGTGGACATCGGCCGACTCGCGCGAAACGCAATGGTCTCAACGCAGTGCGGCCTCTCCGGTGCAGGTATCGAGCTCACGCGAGAAATCCACGCCAAAACCAGTGAGTTCACATCGACATTCCTAGAGCTAGTCGAGAAAGCAGTTCGTTAATTGTCGAACACAGGGGATAGGCTTAAGTGAGGGCGGTCGGGGTTGCCAAGCCGTACGCAGAAGGTGCTACCATGGAAGAGCAGACCAAGGAACCCGGTCTCATAATGAAGTTCGTACAGGACTACCGACTCAAGATGCTCATTCCGGAGCTCTTGGTTGTCTTTGGTGTTTGGTATCTCAAGGAGGAGGCACTCACGGGAAACGTGTATAGTGGCTTCGGAGTCTTCCAATACTTCTTTCAACCGCTCTTCTTCATCCCGAGTGGATGGCTGGTACTAATCGCGGCCTTCACTCTTCATGGCATATACCCGCTGGACAACTACCATGAGGGCAAGATTCCCGAGCTCCCCAAGGCCGCCGTGATAATGATTGTCATCTCCTTCTGTCTGCTACCTGTACTTGTGCTCATGCAGATGATAGGTTACTACATGACAGAGATGACTGAGTTCATCTCACGGAACCCGTTCTGGGAGCGTGTAGAGAGCTTAGGAGACCTCCTATTCTATGCCGGACCCATGTTCTTTGTGGGCCTCCAGTGGTGGCTGTTCATTCCTGTGTTCTTCTTGGCACAGGGCGTTGATGGCATCCACAAGATTGCACATCATGAAACTTCGAGTGAGAAAATCACTTGGATCTTCTACTTCCTGTGGCCAATATCCATGCCGTTCTTCTTCGATCCCGTAGAGATCATGGCAATGGTTGCTCTGTCCATCCCAGCATTCGCCTTCTACTCGTACATTCGGCCCTACTACACGTACGTGACAGCAGTGCACACGATCACCTTCGCTTTGCTGCTGTTAAGTGCTGTATTCCTTGCTCCAAGTCTGCCGCTCATGAACCAATGGATTCCAGGATTCATTCCTGAACATGTACCATCGCGGCTAGCAATTGAGCAGTTCATCAGCTGGCTACTCGGTCTCTTTGGGATAGGAGGATAGAGGTATCTTTAATTGCGGCGAATTGGCGCCCAAGACAGACACAACAGGATGACGAGAAAAATGGCACGAGAGAACTGGACAAACAAATGGGTCATGATGTTGATGGTAGGCATAGCCATTCAGATCATAGTCTATCCTGCTGTCTGGATATTCCAGATCTTCTCACACGACTACTTCCTAGAGGTGTTCCTCATCTCCATTGTGTCAATTGTGATTCAGGTTTCAGGCTTCTACGTGATAATGAAGAAGACGAAGGACGAAGACCCCGACATCTACGGTCAGGGGAGACCGTTCCAGCACAAACTCCGAGAAGAGGACATCGAGGTCGCTACTCGGAAGCCAACCTTTGACTGAGTACTAGAGAGAGCCTTCGTAGTTCTCCCTGAGCTTATCGCATAGGAGTCTTGCCAGCTTCCTGAAGTCACCAGAGGAAATGCTGGGGACACTGCTTGTGCGTTTGGGAATATCGAACCTGGCAACAATGACGGCTACATCGTCATCCATGGAAGACTCAAGGAGTGCAGGGTAGCGGGTTCCCAGGCGATATCGCTCCTCGGTAGGAGATGGAATCAAGGAGCCCTTGTAGACAGTTCCAACCAGATATGGATATGCAAAGCCCGAGTGAGAGACCTGGACTCCTATCCTCACAGTATCCGGAAGACCTTCAACTCCAGCCTTGACCTCAGAGCCAAGTATTGTCTGGACTCCAGATCGGACTCCTAGTTCCACAGTCATTCCAGCCTTAATCCCGGGTACGCCCCCCAACTGGCAGGCGAAGTCGTAGGTGTCACCGCCCTTCATGGGAGTCGTGAAGAACTCATCCGCATCAATGGCAGGAATCCTGAAGCCCAAGATGAAGCCTGAAACACCCACGATGCTGTAGAGAATGGCAGTGAGGAGAAGTGTGTCCACAAAGGGATGAATCAGTACTGTACCCAGACCCTGAAATAGAATGGTCATGTAGCCCAAGGCCCCTAGAACAGGTAGCAGGCAACAGCAAGTCATTATGTCGCCTGAGTGTGCAACGAGGTCGCCGTAAGCGTCTTCGTATTCCTCAATCATTCGCTCATACTCTCTGAAGCTCACGAAGGTCTTCTTCTTTTCCCATTCACCAGGGATGTAGTCTATGGCTCGTTTCGAAGCCATGCCAATTGCCAATGATAGAAGGAGAAGTGCAAAAGGGATGGCGATGTATACCACCTCTAGCGAAGGGCTCACCAAGGTGAAGTGATGGACGAGTGTCCCAGCGACGACCATCAAGAGGAGCAATAGACCAAAGGCCCTGTTGACACGTCCCTGTCTACTGTAATCTATGACTCCTTGTTCATCCACTGCTTCAACCTCCGCGGCTCAGGTCTACGTGAGCAGAGATAAGAGCATCGCTTGAGTTCTAATCAGTTCGTTTGAGGGAGTCAATGGCACGCTGTACTTCTTCTTGTATCTCGTCGAGATAGCTCTCCTCACCACGTTTCTGCACGTAAGCCTCCAAGAGCCTCTTCACAAGCAGAGTGAGTTCAAGACGATTAACATCAGAGTGAGCTGCTGCCACGGTCTCTTCACGACCATCTTCGACCTCAAGAACAGCGCTTGCGGAGGTTATGTTTCCTGTCCTATCAGTTTCGCATTCGATTCTTGCCACGCTCTCGATGTCCTCGATACGAACCTCAGGTCGGGGGGACCGAATGGTGAAGTAGCCGTGTGACTCTCCAATGGTGAGGCGTACCCCTACCCACGAGGTTCCCGGCAGGTCGCCAATCTGTGAAAGCCCCCTCCTCATTCGCCTGTATGAGTGGGGAGGAAACTCGTCTGACAATGGTCCGGGCATAGACCGGAAGAGGCTCGTCGCCACCAAGACACCGAACACCATCATCAGGAATCCGGCAATGATTGGTGTAATAGAGATGACAAATGCGTTGGTTCTCATCAAGAGAATGGGGGCTCCAACCAGAGTCACTCCCACCGAGATGGCAAGAAGAGCCAGTGGATAGTCCACTCTGGACACCAAGTACTGGTAGTCCTTTGCGTACTGGCGCGTCATGTTCTTGAACTCGAGTGGAGTCACATCCCGTTCTCTGAATGACCATTCGAGGGTGGGAATGTCCACTTGTTGCTTCGCCCTCCAAATGACCATTCCAACAGCAGGAAGGAGTAATCCTGTGAGGACGAGCACCCACAGTGCCCACACCCACGGTGCCTCAAACACGAACAGAAGCTGATACTGGGCTGTTTCGTAAGTCATCACAGCCCAGACCTGGATGATAGCGAATATGGCCACATAGTAAGAAATCGAGGGTCCGGAGAAGTCGGAACCAGAGTCACTCTGCGACAGAGAGCCCAGCCTCCTGGCTCAATCAACCTTGGCGTTCAGCTCGTCCATGAGGCTCTCCAAGGCTTCACTAGACTTGGACCTGTGGATCTCCTCACGTACAAGGATGGCGACGGCGTTCTTGGTGAGAAGTTCAACATCCTTCACTCCCGGCTCCGATGTCATGGAACGTACTGGAAACTTGACATAGTAACCAGATTCATCGGGGAAGACGTACTTCCTGAAAGTACGGTCATGTGCTACCCACCACCACACGACTTGAGGATGACCCTCAGACTCATACAGCCTGCAGAGCATTCTCCAGACTGAACCTATCTCGCCGCTCCAGCTTTCTACGTATCCCTTATCCTCAAGACCGCTGACTCGCAAGAGGACCCGAGGGTCCGAATAGATCTTGAAGCCCTCGTGCTCAGCCTTGTCCATCACGATGTATACATGCGTAGCCCCAGGAACCTTGGTCTGCTTGTGAGCCAGCTTCACGGCCTCCCGGACCAATGGCAAGGTGAAGTCCTCTGAGGCTGCATTGGAGGTCGCAAGATAGCCGCTCAACAGCGAAACGAAGAACAGGACTAACAGCGGACCCGTGAACAGGAGATCAACGTTGCTGCTAAGACCTGGGTCGACTGTGTAGATATAGACAGGCAGTCCAATCAGGTACATGATGATCAGAATGGGCACAAAGAACATCCAGTAATTGCTGTTCGCCACAAGTGCACGGTATTCTCGATTGTACCTTCGAGGCAACTGCCCTGCGTCCTCAATCGACATCTGGACCGGCTTGTACTCCCAGTCTGGGGCGTGGTACTCACAACTCCTCTTCTTGGTGTACCAGCCTGCAACATACGCAACAGCGGCAACCAGGGCAGGAAATCCGAAGAAGACAGCAAGAAAGGAAAACCAGTCCCATTCAGTCGTGGGCACGAAGATTCTACTGAGAATCGGACCCAAGACCGGCAGAAGG
This sequence comes from Candidatus Thorarchaeota archaeon, assembly GCA_016839445.1. Lineage (GTDB taxonomy): Archaea > Asgardarchaeota > Thorarchaeia > Thorarchaeales > Thorarchaeaceae > SMTZ1-45. Next base: position 921 of record JAEOUG010000081.1, on the reverse strand, counting down.
ACCATCCCCATGAAGGTGATCACATAGAGGACCCTAGAGGACTGTGTCCTGATGATAACGGACTTCTCGCTCATCTTCTTCGCCCTACAATGACTGGAGCACACCCTGCCGTCTTTAAGGCTTGCTGAATGTGTGCGGTGGAAGCGAAGCTTTAATAGCGCAATTATACCAGCGAGAATTAACTATTGTTTATGATGAGAGGTAACGACAATGTTGAAGATAGGCGATAAGGCTCCTGCATTCTCGACAACTACTGAGACAGGAGAGGGATTCAAGCTCAGTGACTACAAGGGCAAGAAGGTGGCCTTGGTATGGTATGTCAAGGACAACACAAGTGGTTGTGAGGCCCAGCTCTGTTCAATGCGAGACAGCTACGACGACTTCGCAGGTCAGAATGTAGAGGTCTTCGGCATTGCACCCGGCACCTCCAGTACCCACCAGAAGTTCAAGGAGAAGAACAACCTCCAATTCCCGCTCCTCATGGATGAAGACAATGAGATAGCCAAGAAGTACGGTGTGTGGGCCAAGAAGTCGATGTATGGGAAGGAGTACATGGGCATCGTACGCACGACATTCCTCATAGACGAGAAGGGAAAGATCGAGTCTATTATAGGCGGACCTGAGGGCGTGGAGAAGGTCAACACCAAGCAACATGCGGACCAAGTGATGAAGGTCTGGAATCTGAAGATCTAGGAGACTCACCAATGCTGAAGATTGGAGACGAGGCTCCGGACTTCGAGACCACTGATGAATCTGGCAACCAGTTCAGACTGCGTGACCATCGCGGTTCTAAGTTGGTCCTGTTCTTCTATCCTGCAGACAACAGCGTAGGATGCACTATGGAGGCGTGCTCGCTAAGAGACAGCTACACGCTGTTTGAAGGTTCGGGCATACCAATCTACGGAATCTCAGGCGGCGATG
>JAEOUG010000080.1 GCA_016839445.1 Candidatus Thorarchaeota archaeon | reverse complement strand
TCCTGAATTGCCCTGACAAGGTTGTCGCCATACGGAACTAGTACCTTCACCGCTTCATCCTCCAGAGATGAGGCTGGGCCATCGAGGCCCAGCACAGCTAATAGGAGCGAGCAACGTACACGACGGCTTCTGCTACCTTGCCACATACAGTGCAGACGCCCTCGGGTTTCTCGTCAATGTCGATTCGAGTGCCTCTGATCTCTCCTCCCGTCCGGTCCTTGACCTCTTCTGCGCAAGGCAGCCCTTCCATCTCGGTAGTACAGAAGGGAATACGGGCAACCTTACCCTTCTCAAGGGCGTCAGTCACGGCTGAGAGGGTATCCGCATCGACGATTAGTCCCTCGAAACGAGACTCCGCCATCTTCAGCAGACTCGCATCGATCTCCTTACCAATGGCGGCCACCTGCTTCTTGAGGTTCTTCAGCTCCAAGCTCGTTCGCTTCATCGTGTCCCTGCGGAAGAGTACAACTTTCTCCTGCTTGATGTCACGCATGCCAGCCTCCAGCCTGATGGGGACTCCCTTCATCTCCCAGAAGTTGTATTTCCAGCCGGGAGTGGCATCTGAAACGTCGAGATGGGTCCTGAAACCTGCCTTCTTGAGCTTCTGCTCGATGTCCTTGCAGTACTTGGTGACTGTTTCTGCATCTTGTCCCTTGAAGATTGGAATGATGACCACCTGGTAGGGTGCAATCCCAAAGGGAAGTCTGAGGCCCTTGTTGTCCCCATGAACAGAGATCATTGCACCGTAGATACGTGAGACCGCCGGACCGTAGCAGGTCTGGAAGGCATACGTTGCTTCGTTGCCTTCATTGAGGTACTTCACGTCGAAGGCCTTCGCGAAATTGTCCCCAAGGTCATGAGTGGAGGGCAGCTGAATCACCTTCCCATCGGGCATCAGGGTGTCTGCAGCATACGTGTTCAGACCGCCTGGGAACTTGTCCCATTGTGTTCTACGGAATACCATAACGGGGAGACAGAAGCTATCCGTGACTGCCTCCTTTGTGGTCTCCAGGTCTTCCATCACTTGTGCCTTCGCCTCTTCGTGAGTGGCAAAGACATTGTGGCTCTCAATCCAGAGGAACTCACGGCCTCTCAGGAAGGGCCTAGTGCTCTTTATCTCGGATCTGAAGACCGAGCACCGCTGGTATCTCTTGAGAGGGAGGTCTCTCCAGCTCCTGACCCACAGTGAGTACATCGGATAGATGGCGGTTTCACTAGTTGGTCTGAGTGCCAGTTTCTCTTCCAGTTTTTCACCGTCGCCAATATTCTCAATCCAGAACACCTGAGGCGTGAAACCTTCTACATGCTGAGCCTCTTTGGTCAGGTTGCTCTCAGGAATGACAGTAGGGAACAACATGGGCAGGTGACCCTTCCGCTGGAGAACCTCTTCGAGAACATTGAACATGAGGTTCATGCTCATCAGGCTCCATGGAGGAAAGGGGGTGAAGCCCTTTACGCCATACCTTATGTCGGCCAGATCTGCGACCTTGCATATCTCGCCAAACCAGTCGGGGAAGTCTTTCTCCTTGTCGATATCAAAGATGGTCTTGTTCTCACTGCTCATGATATCATCCTCTGTCTTGAACTGGATTTCTGATACTGGCTAGGACATAGAATCAGTCTATTGATGCTTCGGAACGTACTCACCTAGCATTAACGTTCACCGGTTCCTCGTCATCTCAGTTCCTATTTAAACGCTCCCTTGACCTCGGGTTTCAGCGCTTGGTAGTGGTATCGCCGATCTCCTTGACGCGGGCATCCAGCTTGTACTTCTTGATGAGCTTCACAACGCCCTCTGGCACGAGACTCTCCCACTCGCTGTTGCCCCAGCGCATTAGATCTCGTACGTGGCGACCACTGTAAGTGGAGCGTTCGAGGAGCTTCGTTGAGTCCGTCTTAATCCCAGCATCCTCCAGCAACCTCTTCACAAGGGGATTGTGGCTGTATGCTTTGTCGAAGTAGGGGACTAGGGACCTTGTGTGGCTCACCCAAAGGGGGTGGATGTTGATATCGGGAACGGGAACGACACAGACCCGCTCCAAGGGAATGCCCTCATCAATCAGAGCTGTACGAATGAGCATGACTCGTTCTCCGCCGGTGAAGGGATTGTCAGGAGTATGGGAGTATTGGGCACTACCTACAACGATTACGATGTCCTCGCCCTTGTTCAGTATCTGCTGTATCGTGTGAACGTGTCCTTTGTGTATAGGCTGAAAGCGCCCAATGAAGAGAGATTTCATTTCGACCAGTCCCTGTGTTGCTGCGGAGGGTCAAATAAGCGTTGGGAACATGAAGTACTTAACGGAGATGACCAACAGGCTTCAGGACAAAGCATGATTGAGATAGACGGCTCCTTTGGAGAGGGCGGCGGCCAGATCCTCCGAACCTCGGTAGCTTTGTCCGCCCTGACAATGACCGCCGTCAGAATCAGCAACATCCGGGCAAAGAGACCCCAACCTGGACTCAAGCGCCAACATCTGACTGGCATAGAGATGACCGGGCACCTCGTGGATGCGGAAGTGGAGGGACTGGAAGTCGGGAGCACTGTCATCGAGTTTGTCCCAAGGGAACGCAGACACGGGAGGTTCACTCTTGATGTGGGAACTGCCGGCTCGATATCCCTTGTTCTTCAGGCCGCCCTGCCAGCATCTATACTTTCACCGAAACCGACAACATTCTCCCTGAGAGGAGGCACAGATGTGAAATGGAGCCCTCCTGTGGACTATGTTGAGCGCGTATTTGGGGTCCTCCTTGAGAGAATCGGACCGCGCATAGAGATTGAACAGAAGAGAAGAGGACACTACCCAAGAGGTGGAGGTGTCGTAGAGTGCACCGTACATCCTGTTGAATCTGTGGCCCCTCTCAACATAGTGGAGTTCGGGAAACTGAGCGGCGTCTTTGGCGTTTCTCATTGCGTCCGGTTGCCAGCTCATGTAGCGGACCGGCAGGCTAGATCGGCCTTCACGACAATCCAGAGAGAGCTGGGCATAGCAGCAGAAATCAGGCTAGAGTCATATCACAAGGATAGGGACCCCCACCTAGGCCCAGGTAGTGGTATTGTGGTCTGGGCAGACTCGGAAACAGGTAACCGACTGGGAGCAGACAGCCTTGGCGACAGAGGAATTCGAGCCGAGGAAGTCGGAATAGCTGCCGCAGAGAGGCTTGTGCGAGACCTCTCCACAGGCTACGCCGTGGATTCTCATCTAGCAGATATGATCATCCCATACTTGGCGGTGGCTGATGGTGACAGTAGGATTGGTGTAACAGAGATTACGTCACATCTTCTCACAAACATCTGGACAGTGGAGAGAATTCTTGGAACGAGAATTAACGTCGATGGGAGTCTTGGCGGGCCGGGGATTGTGACCGTTCATGGAGAGGTTCTGTCAGTCTGAAGGGACGAGAGATACTCCTCCACCGACTCCTCCATGCTAGTGAGGTCGACTCCATCCACGGCATCGTTGAGAAGCGCCTCTACGCCTTCGCCGGTGATTGCTATCATCTCGTATACATCCGGAATCCTTGCACGGGCATCTTCAAGCTGCTCAGGAGGTGTTATGTCAACCTTATTGAGCGCAACGAGGAGAGGATTCAGAGGGAACATCCTCCTGACCTCATTCAGGAGATTGAGTTGCTGATTAAGAGTCCAACCGCAGGTCTCAGATGCATCAACGATGAAGATGATAACATGTGCTAGATACTTCAGAGCTGCTATCGCTTCGCGTTCAATCTCGTTTCTCTCTGCCATGGGACGGTCTAGAACGCCGGGCGTGTCAACAATCTGCACGCTCTCATCCCGTATCTTTAGATGGCCAACGATGACGCTCTTCGTCGTGAATGGGTAGTATGCCACCTCCGGCTCGGCAGTGGAGACCTCCCGCACAAGAGTAGACTTGCCGACATTTGGAAATCCTGCACACACGATTGTTGGTGAGTCAGGAGTGATACCAGGGAGACCAGAGAGTGTCTTCTTAGCCTCGATAATGAACTGGAGGTTCCGTTCTGTCCCTCGGACAATCGACGCGATTCTGCCCTTGGCAGCACTGCGAGTCTTCTTCATCTGACGGAAGTCCTCGGACAGCTTCAAAGCCTGAAGGTGATTGTTGGTGATCTCGTCAATTGGGGGTATGCAGTTGTAGACTGCACCCAGTGCCTGCTTCAGTCGATCTCTTCCCACCAGTATCTCCACAAGCTCGGCATAGAACGGATGGAGCCGGTCTAGAGATGGGAACTGCTCCACTGCATCTCTCAGCTTCGTCTTTACGTGTTTGGCGAACTCTTGGAGTCTGGCCACCTCTCGAATTCGCGAACGGTCTACACGTTTCATTCTCAGTGAGCTCTTCATGCTGATTCTCGTTGACCGGTTATGTGCGAAATCGATAATCTCCTCTGCAGTCATGATGGTAGGAATGTTGGCAAAGGGATTCAATCGACGCATGGCTGGCGACCCCACAGGCTTCTTCATTTGAACGGTTCACAAACGTTATTAAACGAGTGGACGTGGCCAACCTTGATTGACTCCGCTGGAGGCTCACTATCATGTCACTACCTACTGGTGCAACAGTTGTTG
>JAEOUG010000079.1 GCA_016839445.1 Candidatus Thorarchaeota archaeon | reverse complement strand
CCGACTGTGGATCAGGCTCTCAACATCATGGTGACCTCCCTTGTTGAACGAGGGGGAACCATTGAGTCAGTCAGGGTGGAATACCCAACTGGCAAGAAGATGACGACTCCAAACCTAAAGCCACTGAAGATGACGATTGCGAAACAGGAAGTGGTAGAACTCCTAGGACTTGATCTGTCCGATGAAGAGCTGATGCAGAGCCTGGGGAGAATGGGACATGATGCTGTAGTCAAAGGTAGGAAGATTGCAGTAGACTCACCCGCGTATCGGACCGACATCCTTCACCCGGTGGACATCATCGAGGACATTTCAATCGGCTACGGATATGACAAGATCAAGCCGACCATGCCTACGACAATGACATCCGGACGGCTTCTCACATCAACGCGCCTGAAGAGCAAGGTCATGGATATCATGGTCGGCATGGAGTACCAGGAGGTCCTGAGCTATATCATGGCGTCACACAGTCTCCTCAACGACAAGATGCTACGACAGGAGAAGCTAGTGACAACGACCAATCCGAAGAGCAGGGACTACTCTGTACTTAGGAACGCGCTTCTTCCGATTCTCCTAGGCTTCGTGGCTCAGAACCAGCATGCGGACCTTCCGCAGCGGCTCTTTGAAGTCGGAGACGTCGTGAGACCTGACCCTAATGCAGAAACGATGGTCGATCAGACTCCGTCCGTATGCGGAGTGACAACTGATACCAGAGTGAATGTCACAGACATAATGAAGGACATCGCTTTCCTCTTGACCAATCTCGGTCTCGAAGGCAGATTCATCTTCAGAAGGAGAAATGACGCAACCTTCATTCATGGTCGTGCCGCGGACATCGTGATTGATGGCAGACCGAGGGGATTGTTCGGAGAGATCTCACCAGAGGTCCTCGGCAACTTCGAGATCATGAATCCTGTTGTGGCGTTCGAATTACTCCTGCCCCGGTCCGGAAACTGGAAGAAGTGAGGCCTGGGGGAAGCAGAGTAGAACCTCCGCAGAAAACATATAAGAAACAGGCCGAGTTCTCACCAGTGTTGGTCTTGAACTGCCTTCTGGAGGTTCTCTCTCGTGACTGATGACGGACTATCAGCTGATTCCTCAAACGGGTTTGATGGCTACAAATTCAGGGTAGTCCTGCTCGGGGAGGCTGGCGTTGGGAAGACGAGTCTCGTTCGCAGATACACAGAGAGTGTCTTCGAGGAATCCTACAAGCAGACCATAGGCACGACCTTCGCAAACAAGGATGTCGATATCACCGACCAAGACGGAAGCAACAGGAAGGTTCGCCTCAATATATGGGATATGGGCGGTCAATCGACCTACCGGGAGCTCAGAAGACAGTTCATGAAGGGAGCTTCCGCAGCGCTCATTGTCTATGATGTCACCAGACCTGAGACATTCATGGCGATGAACAACTGGTTTGAGTCATTCAGAGAAGTCTGCCCCGACGCGCCTGTGATGATCTGTGCGAACAAGGTGGACCTGGCGAAGGACCGGATGGTGCCTTTGCAGCCAGGCCAGATGCTAAGAGATTGGTTCCAGTCAGAGTACCATGAGACTTCAGCAAAGACGGGCGAGAATGTCGCGGACGTGTTTACGCGTTGTGCAGAGGCACTTCTCCAAAAGGCACTTGGTGAGGGGAAGAGTCCTCTTGCGTGAGGGCGACATAGAGGTGTATTGATCGTTTGATAGCTCGTGACTTCATGACCTCCATGATAATCGCTGCGGACCATGACACTCCAGTGGTGGAGGCGGCCCGCCTTATGGCGGCTGAGGACATAGGAAGTCTTTTGGTGACACGTTCAGAGATGCTGGCTGGCATGGTGACTCGCAGAGAGATAGTAGGAGCTCAACTGCTATCCGACGAGTCATACCATAGCCTCGTCCTCGCAGACATAATGACGACTCCTGTCATCACTATCGGTCCAGACGCAGATCTGGGACAGGTGATAGCCCTGATGAATCAGACGGGAGAGAGGCACGTTCCCGTTGTGGAGGGAGACGCCATCATTGGTATTGTGACAGCCACTGACATTATTCGTGTTCTAGCCACAATGAAGCTCATTGCGGACGGGGCGCCACGATCCATCCTAGAGTCAGAGGATGACTAAGCAGGTCTGTACTTGGGAATCTCGTCTCGCAGATCCTTCTTCAGTTTCAAGATGTCTCTGGCCTGGAGCTCGTTTCGCTTTGGATAGCCTGCGACAACGCCAGCCCATTTGTCGATCTTCACCATGATTGGGTCGCTAGGGACGATCTTCATTATCTCGGCCTTGACTTCGCTCATGACGTCCAAGACATCACCAGCTGTACAGCCCATCTTCATGGATTCAACAATTCGCTCAAGCTGATCTGCGACCTGCATACCGCGGTCTGCGGCCAGGCTTGGGGGAGCACCAGCCATTGGCTCTGCTGGAGTGGGGGCGGGTGCTTTCGCGGGAGTCGGTGCTGCGGCGGGAGCTGCTGCAGGAACGACAACTGGCGCCGGGATCTCTATCTCACTAAGCATGGCAGTCATCTCTTTCTTGAGCTTCTCCATGGATTCCTGTACAAATACCCTCACTGCACCCACTTCTTGAACAACCATCTTGGCCAGCTCGGTATTGTCTTCGGAGGGAGCCGCTGCAGGAGCTGCGGGCTGCTTCAGCGCCTCCAGTATCTCATCCTTAGAAGTTCGAACCTCTGACTTGATCTCAGTGACCGTTCCGAGGATGGTGATCATTCGTTTGAGGGTCTCGCCAAGCTGATTAATGCTTTCTTCAATCTTGTTGAGGCGACTCAGGAACTGCTCTGCCATCTATACTCACCCGATTCTAACGCCCCTCCCTTTGATGAACAGTCGTCTTAATCCTTATGGTGACAGACCCCTCAAGAGCTAAGTTCCAAGTGCAGTGATGGCCCCAGAACGGAGTACATTCCCAGATTGTTTTTATGTTCATAACAGGTGATTGACGATGAAGAGAAAACTAGGTTTGACAAGAACATGGCAAACGACATGTCTTCAGTTTCCCATATGTTCAAACTAGTGGCATTAGGGGACGGGGCTGTCGGTAAGACGTCTTGTATCAAGCGATACACGGAGGACAGCTTCAGCGAACGGTACATCGCCACTATTGGAACGACCTTCGCTCTGAAGACATTGGATGTGGAACTACCATCAGGAAGCACCGTGACGGCGCGTGTTGTGCTCTGGGATCTGGCAGGCCAACCAACCTACAACGAGCTCAGACGCAGATACATGGCTGGCGCTTCCATGGCCATGATAGTGTATGATGTAACGAGACCTCAGACCTTCCTTGACATTGGCGACTGGTTTACTAGGTTCATCACAGTGTGCCCGAATGCCGTCGTGGCAGTAGTTGCCAATAAGATAGACAGAGAGGACAGACTGGTCCCAAGCGAGGCCGGCAATATGGTTCAGCAGTGGCTCGACGTGATGCACTACGAGACTTCTGCTAAGACGGGCGAGAACATCAACCTGCTATTCACCGATCTTGTGAAGAGAGCAATCGAGAAGCAACAAGAACTCGGGCCAATAGACCAGACGATGGCAGGCACGCCGCCCCATAGACCCTCCAAACTAGGCGTATAGGTGGCTCTCCTGGCATGGTTTCAAGACTCCAGCTCGCGAAAGGTCTGTTTGGGCACCTCTTCTTGTTGTTCGTGAACTTCTGCGTAATGGTGGGTATCATCGAGAGCCTTGACCTTTTCAGTCTTGACCCTCCTCTGCCCTGGCTGAATGCCATGATCTTGGGATTCATGTTGGCTCACACGCTACTGCTGCTCTCGTTTCAGCTCGCTATACAGATTCTCCAGATCATACGGATGCGATTCCCGACTTTTCTCATAACCTACTACTTCCAATTCGGCGACGACGAGGCGATTCCCCTCTGGCTTCTAGACCCCATTAGAAGTAGGCTGGGCGTGCTTGTTCTCCTCCTCATTATCACAGGAGGAATCGCGTTCTACCCTATATTCGCCGTATACGGTCTCCTTCTGGTTTGGGGCCATCTGACAACTATCGCACTGAACCCCCAGGAGATCGTCAGGTATTTTGCGATATTCTTGGACTGGACTCCCCCGCTGTTCCTCTTGGTCTTCCTCATTGTCTTTCTCTCTGTGCTGGCAATTGAGTTCAGACATGTCTAAGAAGAGGGGCCCTCACCGGCAGCAAGAGCCTGAGGGCGCACCTGCCGCACTCGGTATGATGCCTGCATTTATATTTCGGACAGCAATCTAGACATCGACTGACCTTGAAGAGACCGGATGTTGTTGTTGTTGGCGCTGGTTCTGCGGGCTGTGTTACTGCAAGGCGATGTGCAGAGCTCGGTCTCAGAACGCTTCTTCTTGATAGGAAAGAGAAACCGGCCATCGGCGATAAGGTGTGCGGAGATGAGATCTCGAGGTCTCACTTCGACGCCACAGGTATTGACTACCCATCCGGAGGAGAGGTGTCCACTTCAATCTCGGGAGCGGATGTGTATCCACCAAGCATGGAGAACATCCTGCAGGTCAGGGGATGGACTGAGTTCGACGGATGGACTGTTGACAGGAGCGCATTCGGGCAGAGGCTATTGCGGGAGGCCATTAGCGCAGGTGTGCAGCTGAACGACCGGGCCCACGTCGGAGGGCCAATCACCAGAGATGAACAGGTCATTGGCGTTGAGTACAGAGACATGTCGACAAAGACTGAACACAAGGTCTCTGCAAAGCTCGTCATTGACGCCAGCGGATTCGCTGGAGTGATTAGAAACAAGATCGAGAATGAACTCGTAGAAGGAGAGATTGCCAAAGAAGACATAGCACTATGCTATCGGGAGATAGTGCAGCTGAAGATGCCGCTTGCTGAACCAGAAGTTGCACGTGTCTTCCTTGGTGGACAGATAGCACCAAAGGGATATGGCTGGATATTCCCGAAGGGACCACAGCAAGTCAATGTGGGAGTGGGAATAACCGGAGGGGAAGGTAGAGGATCTCCGAAGGCCCTGCTCGGTCTCTTCAAGGAGACCTATCCGCTCTTGTTTGATTGCACCGTCAAGGATAGCAGAGGAGGCGCAGTTCCAGTGAGAAGACCTCTCAAGAGCCTGGTGAGTCATGGAGTGGCCTTTGTCGGGGATGCTGCATTGCAGGTGAACCCTATTCACGGCGGAGGAATTGGTGCTGGTATGCGGGCTGGTATCGTTCTGGGAGAGGTTGCGAGAGAGGCAATTGCCAGGAGAGACTTGACGGCTCGCGGACTCTGGCCCTATAATACACGATTCCTGAGTAGTTTCGGCCGCAGGCTTGCATCGCTTGAGATATTCCGGCGCCTTCTCCAAGCCGTCAGAGACGAAGACATGGACTACGGTTTCGAGAAGAGGTTGCTTGAGGCCGGCGACTTAATGGCAGCCAACAAGGGAGAGGGGCTCTCCCTGAGTGCTGTCGACAAACTCCGGCGAGTGAAAAGAGGCGCAGGAAGAATGAGGCTTCTGCTAAGCCTCCAGAAGGCCTCTGGTCTTATGAAGAAGATCGACAAGGCGTACTCAGAATATCCAAGAAGCCCCGACGGGCTGGACGAATGGAATAACTCCGTTGTGTCCATGGTAGAGCAGGCTTCGTTCGAGAGGCTGTAGGGAGGCAAGAAGCCCCCCTGCATTACTAGACGTCTCGAATTCCGTCTTTGGTCACAGTGAAGACAGCCTCACCCTCAGGAAGGTTCGGCGAGTCCACCAGACGACAGATTCTTCGTTCAGCCTTGGACTTCCTAAGGTAGCATCTAGTCTGTGGAACATGTGCGAGCACGTGTCCGCCCACCGGGGCGGTGGGATCACCGAAGAATGCGTCGGGCCTTGACATCACCTGATTCGTGATGTATACCGCCATGTTGTTGATTTCGGCGCCACGCTGCAGATGGTGCAGATGCTTGTTCAGCTTCTGCTGTCTTGCTGCAAGAGTCCCTCGTCCCGTGTACTCCGCCCTGAAGTGGCTCGTAACAGAGTCCACGACAAGAAGCTTGGCATTCTTCTCAGCCGCCATCTCCATGGCTTGGTCACAGAGAAGGATCTGGTGGTCCGAGTTGTAGGCACGAGCCCAGACCACATTCTTGAGGACTTTTGCCGCGTCCACCCCGTGCGCCTCAGCCATGTCGACCAGACGCTCGGGTCTGAAGGTTCCTTCCGTATCCACGAAGATTGCAGTGCCTCCGAGCCCTCCCTTCTCTGGGGGAAGCTGCACATTGAGGGCGAGCTGGTGTGCAATCTGTGTCTTTCCAGACCTGAATCCTCCGTACATCTCTGTGATGCTCTGTGTCTCGATTCCTCCTCCAAAGAGCTCATCCAGCGCGTTTGAGCTGGTTGTAATCCTACCCGCGGACCTCCTGCGCTCAAGGAGTAGGTCTGCTGTCTCGAAACCGATGTCAAGCATCTCACGTGCGGCTTTGATGATCTTGGTGGCCGTAGTTTCCCCAATCGATCCTGCTGCCGCAAGCTCGCCGGGCGAGGCAACTGCGATTGCTTCCACGCTCTTGTATCCAGCCTCGGCAAGTCGCTTTCCGATGGCGGGTCCGACACCAGGTAGATCGGTTACTTCGATACCTGAAACAGTTGCGTCATCAATCTCGTCTGATTCATTGACGCCTTCTTCCTCGAAGTCTTCGTAGTCTTCATTGTCTAAGTCTTCTTCATCTGCTTTCTTCCGTGACATTCGTGTGGCCTCCCTCAGGACACTCGTCACGAACTAGTCGAAATGGAGAGTATAAAAATAGCACTAGTGGAGAAGCCGAGTGAGGAGACCTAATCTCCTAGCGTAAGGCACACTCTATCCGGCAATACTGGAAGGAGGAGTCGACGATGAGGGTAGACTTCAGCTCTTCGTCATCGTTACGAGGATGAACTCCTCTTGAGGCGCAATTCGAACGCCTCCGATGTTCGTCTGAATCTGAATGAACTGGAGCTCTCCGCCCTGTTTCACACCGCGTACAATCTCCCAGGTCTTGCCAATCAATGCGCTGAGTAGCGCAGAGATCTCCTCTGCCCTCTCAAGAGTGACGCCCCATGTGTTTATGGGGAAGCCCTCTGGGCTGATGAAAAGGGCTGCGTACACGTCTGGGAATTTGCTTGTGATGTTCTGGATGATTCGCTCGAAAATCTCACGTTTAGGCATTGCTGGCATGTTCTTGCACACATCCCTGACAGAATGGTGGTTCTCTGCCTTGTGAGATGAGCGAAGATATTACAAAAAGCTTATTGTCACGAACCGAGGCCGTCTGGGAAGCCTAGATGGTGAGGCTTTCGACGATTCAAGACAATTGAGTGAGTGAAATGCGATGAAGTATGGGGACCAACTCCTAGACTTGAAGGGTCGCAGAGTCACAATCGCCAGAATAATCTCAAGGATTACGCCAGCTCCCCTCGTGAACTTGTATGTCGGCATTCTGTTCTCATTCTTTTCGCCAATAGGACTTGGGCCCACACTAGCTCCATCCTACTCACTTCTTATCTGCGTCTGGCTAATGGTGATTCTTCCGATTGTCCCAATATTCTACTCCGCATTCAAAGGAACCGTTGATCTCGATGTGTCCGAACGAGAGAGCAGACCTATCTTCTTCGTATTCTCCCTTTGCTGCTATGTTTCTGCCTTCGGGATATACTTGCTGACCCAGTGTCACATTATGAGCACGTTGGCCCTCGCCTACTTCTCCGTGACCCTTGGCGTACTGGTCGCAAGCTTCCGCACCAAGGCTTCAGTACATGCCGCAGGTGTGGGCGGTCCAGGAACAGCATTGATCTTCGTCTTCGGTCCTCCGGCCCTCCTAGTCATTCTTGTGTGGATTGCTGTTGTCTGGGCCAGGACTGTTCTTCAACAGCACACAATCCAGCAGTCGGTTCTGGGTCTGGTGATAGGCATAGTCGTCACAACCATAGTGTACGTTGGGTTCTACTGACTACCTAGGGTCGGAGCACGGAACCATCCCAAAACAGTTCATATATCCAGTTCTCAGCTAGAACATAGATACGGCTGGAAGCGGTTGAAGAATGGATGAACAACTTCAATGCCCCGAATGTGGGATGAAACTGGGCAAGGGCTCGACATTCTGCATTAGCTGCGGCCACAAAGTGGCTGAGACTAGACCGGACCCCGTGGAAATGCACTCGGAGGAAGAAACTGAAGGACACGGCGTCGAGGAAGCAGTCCTGCCCGCAGTCGAGGACTCGGGTCTTGATGAGATTGCTTCTCTTCCTGAAGAGGAGTGTGAACCAGAAAACGAGTGCCTTCCTCCTGTAGAGGAACTGAGTTGGGAGGATGACATTACTGCCGCAGAACCAGTCGATCCAGAACGAGAGCGCCCTGAGGAGATACCAGTAGAGAACAGCGATGTGCCGAAGGCGGTCGATGTTGAAGACCTCTCCTGGGAAGAAGGAGTTAGCGAGGTTAAGGTGGGCATGCCCTTCAAGGAAGTCGAACCACCTAGAGTCTTCTCAGAAGACATCGATATGACGGATGCTGTAGACCATCTCTTTCCGAGCTCAGGGGACGATGCCACGAGAGACGCTGTTGCACATCTCTTTCCGGAGGGCAGAGGATCAACTAGCTCAAGCTTCATCGATGTCGTTGTCGGTAAACCCAACCGCGTTTCTGCTGCCCCAATGAAGGAGCTTGACTCTCCTGCTTGCCCCAGTTGCGGTGCTGCGATAACCGCAGATGACTTCGAGTACCCGGGATACGTCTTCGACGCAATGGGCAGGGCGCGTCTTGAACGGGGAGATGAGCTGCTGGGCGAAGACGAGCACGAGCGCGCGATCGAATCATACGAGATGGCGAAGCTCCTGTTTGAGAGAGCTTCCAACGACAAGGGAGTAGCTGAATGCACAAAGAGAATAGATGATGGCTACGACTCCATGGCGAGATTCCATTACGACCAAGGTGAGGCACATCTCAAGGAAGGTCACTATGAATGGGCAATCGTGCAATACAAGAAAGCCCGAGAACTCTACATGTTCAGCACAGACGCAAAGAAGAGAGTCAAGTGCTCAGAAAAGGCTCGTGAGGCATACCAGGAGTGGGGAAAGGCCCTTGAGACAGAAGGAGATGGGCTCGCAAAAGCGGGTAGCTCGAGAGACGCTCTGATGAAGTATCAGGAAGCCGCTGAGAAATACCGCGAGGGTAAAGCGGACAAGAGGCTCAAAGGACTCCAGAAGAAGATCCGGAAGGCATGAGCCATACCCTTCGTTCCAGGCTTGAATCCTGCCTGACGCAGCATGATTCCTCAGAAGCAAAGCCCATATCGTCCTCACTGTGCTTCTGACCTAGACAGAGAAATCACCTAGTTTGACACAACCGACTTGGGTCCCGCCTACGTGAATACCAACTGCAGGCCGGATTCTGGTCCCACTAGAGAACCAAGGGCTAGAGCACTAGTCCAGTCTCAAGTAGAGAGATCAGATCCAGTCACCAGTTTCAAGCTTGGTTGGCAAGTACTCGTCCGTCAGATACTCGAAGCTGTGACTGGCGAAGGACTGAATCTCAGCCTTTTCCTTCATGCTGAGCATGAGCCTCAAGTCTTCAACCCATGGCTTGTTCTGCTTGACAAAGGGTTCCTTGAGCATGTCGCGGACCCTCTTGATGTCTGTCGGTTGCATAGGGATGCGTACAGACTTCGGAATGTTGTACTGGTCGAGATCACGACTAAGCACGCCCAGCAGCTTCAGTTCAGGAGTAGCGATGAAGGGCGATTCATAGCTCAGCCTCTTGCTACCTCTAAGGAACACTGAGTAGATGTAGTGTCCGTAGGGGTCGGAGTCGACAAGTGCAAACGCAGGAATCTCCAATTCCTTCACTAGCATCTTGAGGAAGGCTCGAGTGGCGATGTCGCCGGAACCTTTGCCAGTGAGGACAATACAGGGTTGTCTGTTCCAGTACTTCGCCTCTGCCAGTCGCATCACAGCGGCGTCCTTCTCAGAGAGAATGATGAACTCGGCATCGCTCTCCACAATCTCGAGTTGGTCGAGGAAGGGAGTGACAGCCCAGCCTCCTGTACCCATCTTGGTGAGATCGATGAGGTCACCACCATCACGAATGACTACGCGGCCCATCGCAGAACCTCTAGCTGAAGCGACTACGTGAATGCTGTCACGAGTAGTCTGGAGCATTGAGGCCACATCTTCAATGATCTTGTCACTGTATTTCTGATCCCTGAATAGGTTCACATCGCTGTAGTACACCTCTCGTTTCGTTGCATGGAGACTTGAATTCAGCAACTCAAAGACAATCTCCATGACGCGAGCGGTCCTTGTTGCATCTACTACCGAGGCCAGTGAATGGTAGGGTCGGGATATCGTTCGCATCCCAAGGAGCAATAGGTCACGCACCTCATCCCAGACAATGTTGTCACCAGACCGACTTGGAATCTCGAACGCCGGACGGCCGGTCATCATGGTCTCGTTCAATATCTCAATCGCAACGTCAACGAGTCGATCGCTTGTGTCATCTGCTGACAGATTCACGACTTCTACTGTCTCTAGCTGTTCTTCAGACTCGTCCTCAGTCTTCTTTCGTTTGGCAGCCTTGGCGGCCTCGGCCCACTGCTCCTTCATTTCCTTCGAGAGACTCCTCACGGCGTCAGGAACAGGGAGACCAGAATCCTTTCTCACAACCTTTGGCTTCGTCTTCTTTGGTGGTGGAAGTGGCTTTGCCTTGGGCTTGCTCTCAGGTTTCTTCTTTGCCTTCTTCTCTTTCGGCTTCGGCTCTCTCTTCTTGGGCTCGTCCTCGGCCTCCTCAGCAGTCTCGACCACTGGCTCTGGAGCCTTCGTCGCCTCAGCTTTCTTGGCCGCAACTACGACCGGTTCCTGAGGACCAGTTATGGCAGCAACCTCTCGCTCCTTCACCATGGTGATGGCTGCATCGACTAGTTTTCGAGCCGTCGCATCGCTCACACCGTCAACATACTTGGATATACTCTCTGGCCTAGCTCGAGAGAGTCGCTCTACCGAATCATAGCCCGCTCTTGTGAGTGAAATGGCCAGCTTCTCTCCGACACCTGGCACATCTCTCAGACTCATTCTATCGTCTGGCGCGCCAGCATCGGCAACCTCAACCTCAGGAGCACCAGCCATCATTAGAGCGTCCTTTGCCGCTGCAACCAGCTTCTTTGCTCCATCTTCGCTGACACCCTCCACCTTCTTTGAGATTGACGTGGCTCTCGCACGTGCAATCCGCTCAATGGAGTCATATCCAGCAAGTGCAAGCCGTTCAGCAAGCTTCCCTCCAACTCCAGGAATGGACGTCAGCTCTACTATCGTATCCTTCGAGACCTCGGGCTTCGCCTTTTTCGCCTGTTTCTTCGCCTTCGTCGACGGCTTCTTTGCACTTCTCTTCGTCGTCTTCTTGGCAGGCTTCTCCTTCACTGAATCCTTCTTACTTGAGGGCTTCGTGGTCTCCTTCTTTGCGGTTGTCTTCTTTGGTGACTTCTTGCTGGACACCTTCTTCTTGCTCCCTTTCGCAGATTTCGACTTCTTCTTGTCCTCTTCGACAAGAGTAGTCTGAACCGTACTCTCATCCTTTACTGACTTCTTCCTACGGCTCATTCCTCATCATCTCCGTCAAGCGGAACATCCGCCACAAGGTCTGAGCCTATAGTATCAGTTTCAGTCTCTTCTTGATCCTCAGCAGTCTCGAAGCCAGAGATCGAGTCTCTGATCTTGCTTGCTATCAATTCAGCATCGAACTTCTTCTTCTTCGCACTACTGTTGGCGATATTTACCAGACTCTGAGCGAACTGGTCTGCATACATAGCGAGAATGCCCGCTCTCTTTGCTTTGCGTCTAGCCGTTTCTCTCCTGGTGATGAAGCGTCGAAATTTCCGACCGGCGTCTTCCAGTGCTAGCTTGATCTCCCTGAGAAGGACCTCATCTTCTGCGAGAGCCTGTTTGCTCTGCCCCTTGAACATGACATGTACGTAGGCCCCACAGACATGTATGAAGACCATGATTGGTCCGCGGGGTATTCCATTATCAAATGTGGCTACCTTGTAGTTCTTCCAGTTGACAAGAGTTGTTGCCTTCCATGTTGCACAGTCGCTGTTGTCCCTCAGCTTCGGCACTCTATTCACGAAGCGCCACAACACCATCGGCGCTGAAGTTGCGGCTTTGATCTCGCCGCCGTATGCTATGCAGACCTCCACTGCGAAGGATAGACCCTTTCCAGATGTTGGCCGCCTTGTCACTGCTGCAACGAAATCAGGCTTGTATGCCATCTGAATGGTCTGTTCGAACACTTCCTCGCCAACTGGGACAACGGTGTCTGTCGGAGGCGCGATATAGTCCTCGCTTGAGAATGCCCTATAGAGAAGCTCTACTTCGGTTTTCGAGAGAGCCTCAGTGGGTGTGTTCATCTTCAGCCCGTCAAGATGTCGCCTTCGGAGTTCCTTGCTAGCGGACTCTATGATTGTCTTCGCCTTGTTGGAGCTTAAGCGGCAGAAGGCCCTGGTGAGGAATCCTCGAAGGTCATTTTCGTTGGTCTCACGAAGCAGGTCCTGAAACTCTCCAATCCTAATACTGGCAGGATGGGGTTGGGCGTACTTCGGTTCTTCCGGCATCTGTGTGACCCTTCTCGGAAAGACGTGTACTTCGCCGTAGGGGTCTACGAAGATGATTGTGACATGTGAGTTTAGGAGTGAGGCCATCTCGGCATAGATGTCTGAATAACCACGACGGTACTGAATGTTCAAGTAGTACAAGCGGATGTACGTCCCGTGGTTGAATGGCAGGGACATCTGAAGGGGACCACCAACGTACTCCTTGGTATTTGCCGTGGTTGTGTAGAAACTGGCCACTGTTGCCTCGTCTGAGTTGAACCGCTGTGAAACAGTGAAGATCGGCTTCCCGGTAGTGTTCTGGGCATCACTGAATGCTGATGGCGCACCGAAACCTTGGCTGCCTCTTGTCTGCCGAAGCTTCTCAGATTTGGATGAGGCAAGGTATATCCCGAATTTCTCAAGGTCTTCAGGGACCATCCCAACGCCGGTATCAAAGCAGGTGAACTCATAGACCTTGAATCCCTCTTCATCATCAGCGGGAACCAGGTCCGGCATTTGGACTTCAGTGAGTTGCATGAATACAAGCGGCTCTCTCTTGTTGAGTAGTGTCCGCAGAGGGGTCATAATCTTCCGGAACTCAGTCACTCGATCGTCGAGTGTGTCCTTACGGGCTGTCGGTATTTCGATTTCTTTTCCAGCTCTCACGTCTCGCTCAATCTGCTTGCTAAGAGCAATGGAGTCGATTTGACCCTCCTTTAGCTTCGCGCGGACTTCATCAACAGTCTCTTGATCAAGGGTCTCGGAAAGCCGGGGTCGACTCTTCGATTTCCACCACCAGCTCTCAAGAGCATCAATTGCATTGTCGAGGAACTCTATAGCATATTGAGTATGCTTGTTCAGCCCGGTCTCGAAGCCGACCAGCTGAGTCCGTTTCCTCATGAACTTGGCGATTGTCCCCTGCTTAATGTCGCCCGCAGGCATGGATGCCGCTCCCGCGGGGTTCTTCTTGCTCGCCGATGGGCTGGACTTCGTAGTCTTTTTCGAGGGACTCAATTCGCATCTCTCCATGTCGGGACCAGAAGGTCGTACTATCGGACTGCACGCTCCGCCCCTAGGTCAGAGTGTTTTGCGCATCGATTACTGGTCCTGTTGGACTTCGTTGTTCCCTATATTACCGTTTTCCCTCTGGACCCCCAGAATGGGCCAGAGGGCTATTTTGAGCGCGTCTAGTGATAGTGAGCCCAAATCATCAGGAGTTCATTTCTTGGAACACATGTTCTAACGATACCTATACGTGCAGTTCTTGCTTCTTCATGCCTGTGACGAACGTGACTGTCGAAGCATATGGTCTGACAGTACAGGATGAAGTGAGGGAGGGAGACTCACTGGAGGCGCTGATTCTTCGAGCCTCAGATAATAGGGGAATGAGCCTCCTGTCTGGGGACATTCTGGTCATATCGTCGAAGGTCGTCTCCAAGTCGGAGGGCAGAGTTGTCCGGGGAGAGGAGGTAAGTGTGTCCGATAAGGCGGCGGCTATTGCCAAGGCCAACGGCTTTGACCCCGTTCACGTTCAGATAGCACTTCATGAAGCATCCGAAGTCATCAGAGATGTGAAGGTACTCATTACGGAAACTCATAGCGGGCTTGTGTGCAACTTCAGTGGCGTGGACCGGTCGAACACAGAAGAGGGCACCTACGTTCTCTTGCCCAGTGACCCGGACGCCTCAGCAGCCAGAATAAGAAGCGAACTCGAGAAGCATACAGGCGCTGAGCTTGCGGTCATAATCAGCGACACGCAAGGTAGACCATGGAGAAAGGGATCCATCAATGTCGCAATTGGCTGCGCTGGCATCAGTCCTTTCAAGATGAATGCAGGGAAGAGAGACCTGTACGGCAGAGAGCTGAAGCGATCCACTGTCTGTCAAGTAGATGAGCTGTGCGCTCTTGCAGAGAATCTCATGGGACAGGCGAACGAACGGACTCCTTTTGTCTTGATCAGGGGCTACACTACCACGGACAGGACCGGGAAATGCACCGAGATTAACAGGCCTAGAGAAGAAGACCTTGTGCGCTAGGAAGAAAACGAGAGAAGGGTTCTCCGAAGAGAACCCTCACAGCCTGATAGAGGCCATCAAACCTTGTTGCCGCACTTGTTGCAGAACTTGGCTCCTGCCGGATATTGCGCCCCGCAGTTTGCGCAGTAGCCTCCGCCGCCAGCCTGGCCGCCGTAGTCAATAGACACGCTGTCAGGCCTGCCATCACCGTCACGGTCTTCGCCATATCTGACAGTGACAGACTCTGGACCTCCTTCATCACCCTGGTAGTGGATATGCATCTCGCCAGGGGTTCCGGAGAAGTCCGCTCGTCCACCACCGCCGCCACCTGAAGGGGCCGGCTTGCCCGAACCACCAAGAGGAGCATTGCATCTCGGACATGAGGACATGTTCGTAGCCGCTCCGGCGCCACAGTAGGGACACTTCCCTTCTCCCTGCGCCTGCGTGAGATTGGCAACTATGGACGGAATCACTTTCTTCTGTTTGAATTGAAACTGCATATTCCCACCGGATTTCAGCTCGACCACAAGGTTGTCACCGCTCTGGGTGGCCTGAGATATCACGGCAACCGGAAGGGCAAGACTCTCAGTGTTACCGTCTGCATCCTTGTTATAGAATGAGTCGCGAGTCCATCCGCTGATTGCTGTACCCACAGCTGCAACGCCTATGCCGCGCCCTGCACTTCTGAGCATGCGACCTCCGATACCTCCCACCTGTCTCCCTGCACCCTCTAATAGAGCGGCGCCAGCGATGCCCGCTGCAAGAGCACCGAACCTCTTCATTCCACTCTTCTTCTTCGGGGCCTTGATCCACACTAGGCGTACGTCAGTCAGCTCGATTGAGCCATCTTCGCCGTCAAACTTCACATCCTGCTCCCGGACCATTCGTTTCTCATAGTCCATGGTGGTTAGTCCAGACCCTGAGTACTGGACATTCAGAAAATGCGGCCTATCTGTCATAAGTAAGCACCGAACGGCCTTCAACATGAGCCTGTATATACTTTCCTAGGAAGAAGTAGAAGGGCCGCCGAAAGGGCGGCCTTCATCGAATCAGTCCTCTGCAGAGACTCTCTCTACCTCTGCCACAAACTGATTCTCATCTGCGAGAACCTCCTCGGTCGTGAGCGTCGCCTCAGCCTCCTCAATGTCAGGCACATCTAGCGATGAGGCACCGGTTTCCACGATGGCTCCTGGAGGCAGGGCAAGAGAGTCGTCCTCGTGCTCAGGCACCTCCTGCCTTAGACCAAGTGCGATTAGCAGCACGCCAGCCAACGACGTTACTCCGCAGATCATAAGGGTCAGCGGGAAGCCGATGGTGGTCAGCAGATAACCGAAGAGTGCTATCTGAGGCATAGCGAACAACATCGCAATCGTTGGCTGAAGTGAGTACATGCTGTTCCTGATCTTGTTTGGGATCACGTCCAGAAGAACCCTCTGAGTGAGAATCTCTGCAAAGCCACCAAAGAAGCTGGTCGATACGAAGGTGGTAAAGATCAGAGCGATAGGCACGATGTTATTCACAGGGAGCCTAAGGAGCTCCACAGCTGTGAAGGGCCAGGTTATCACAAACACATTGGTTGAGTCCAATGCAGGCGGGAAGATGAACATAATCACGGCGAAAACCCAGAAGAACACGAAGCCGCAAGTCTGGATAAAGCGAAACCGTGGAATCCACTTCTTCGGTTCGAATCTGCGAGACCAGACTCCAGAGCGCTCTTGGGACAGTATCCCGGGAGCAAAGAGAAGCGTTCTGAAGCTTGCTACGGCAACGTCAGTGATGAGGTAGCTATAGTACATGGGGAAGAGGATCAGATTACCCCAAACCATAATGCTACTGGCAGCAAGCATGCTTCCAATGACGATGTACCGAACGAAGGGATGTTTGAACAGGAAGGAGACTCCACCCTTCAGGATCCCAACGTACTCGCCCATACTGGGTCTTGCCCCTCCGTTCTGGGCGCGCCTCTCCTCTTCGACCTCGGGAAAGTCCCTCACAAGCCGGAAGGCTACAATGCCCAAAACGATTGAGAGAACTGCCTGAACTTGAAAGACCCACTCACGAGAGATGATGGTGGCAAGGATGCTTCCTGGAATCAGTGAGGCCGTCGCTACAACCTGCATTATCATGCCCATCCGGCCCCAGAACACGCCGTACTGCTTCCTGTCTACGTCGCCAGGCATGGCTACTCTGTAGTTGTTGTCGAACCATGCGCCCCAAGCTCCGCTCATCTGAGAGCCAGCGAATCCACTGACCGCATAGATGACAGCGAGATACCAGAAGGGAGTGGCCTCTGTGACAAGTGACACCATGAAGAACGATAGGCCGTAGAAGACTGATGCAGAACCTATGACATATCTCTGCCCGATCCAATCCCCTACTGCTCCAGTGGGATAGTCCAGAAGCGTCTGAGTGGCCATCTGGATGACCACAAGGACCCCCACCAATGCCATGCCCTCGATGAAGGAGCCCCCACCAAGGGCACCTGCGACGAAGACAACGTAGAATGTCGACGATAGTGTGAACGTAAGATTTGCTAGCGGCCCGAGTATGGCCATGACCTGCGCAAGTCGAAGGACCTTTTCCGTTGCGTCAGGAAGGCCCAGGAACTGCTTCATTCTGCTCATTTGTTTCTCCTCTTGGTATGACCTATGTCCGGACCATGCCCTCTTCCAGTATTGAGACCAAAGAAGCTGGGTCTGCCACGTGGTCTCGCACGCAGTTAGGCTTTGTCGTTCCAACGGCGGTTGCAGCGGCCCTCGGATCACACAGCGAGGACCGCTGCGGGAGATAGGTAGAGTGTATTTGTCCGGTTGTATTGTGAATGCAGCACGACTCTAGCTTGAAAGCATCAAGCCGCCATAACAGAAGGCGCCGAACGACTGGACCTTGATCGACCTGTTCCTTCTGGTAACACAGGCTACCATTGAACTTCGATTCAACGTCACATTCATCCTCCTCTTCTGTCATTGTCGAGAACACACCTCAGAAATTGAGTTTGTGTCAGACACCGTTTGTAGTACCAACGGTTTGTTATAAACGTTTTGTGTGACGCAAACATTTTGCCCATTGGCACATTCATGGAGTGACACTACCTCCTGAAGTACTGCTCTGCAATAGCGCGAGTTGAGATTCTGGATCTCTTCTTGGGTTTCTCGTGTTCCACTGGAGCTTACCTCCTGTAACTATAAGCGTGAGCGATTGCGTCGGTAGAGATTCCTCGCCCGACCGCGTGCCCCAGTCTTCCGGATGTGTTCGGTGACCCTGTTGTCTGAGCCATGATTATTCACACTCCTATGTATGACTGGTCAGAAGATATGCTAGTTCTGGGAAGAACTGAGCAAATCTGTGGTCACCTAGTGGCCATCCGGGGTCGGATGTGCCTCCAGGGGTCTTCGCAATCGTTCCGCTTCCACGCATGAGATCATCTCACAGTGGTCAGGTACGCGTATGTGACAGCGTCAGTCGTGATTCTCTTCCTCTCAGAAGTCCTCTCTCGCTTAGCCAGAGCCATAGACTTCTACCTCCGATACTGGTAGGCGTAGGCAAGAGCATCAGCGGACTGAGCCTTACCGGTCTTGTTCTTCAGCACAGATGTGTGGTTGTTAGTTGCTAGAGCCATGATGTTTCACAAGAAGTACCACTCAGATTTGGTATATATAGCGGAGCCACAACAAAGGGTCACAACAAGTAGTCACAACATGTGACTATCCGTTAGCCATAGCGAAGCGAAACCCCTTCTTCTGCTAAACAGTCAAACATATTTGGAGGGCATAACGAGGCCAAGTCATTCTCCAACAGACATGAGGAAGTTGACTATGGAAATCAAGAAGGTCGCAGTCCTAGGCGCTGGACAGATGGGCAACGGCATAGCCCAAGTCTGCGCTCAGGCAGGATATGAAGTGAAGATGCGGGACATTGACCAGAAGTTCATCGATAATGGGATGTCAACCATCAAGAAGAACCTGGAGAGAGGTCTCAAGAAAGGGAAGATAACACAAGAGGAGATTGATGGTACTCTAGGGAGAATCAAGGGTGTCCTCGATCTGAAGGATGCAGTGAAGGATGCAGATCTTGTGATAGAGGCCATTCCCGAGATCGTCAAGCTCAAGCTCGACACCTGGAAGGAAGTGGATGCCAACGCTCCCAAACATGCCATCCTTGCTTCGAACACGTCCAGCATCAGCATAACCCAGATGGCGGCAGTGACGAAGCGGCCCAACCTCTTCGTTGGTATGCACTTCTTCAATCCTGTGCCTGTAATGGGGCTAGTTGAGATAATCAAGGGTCAGGGTACAGATGACTCCACGGTCGATGTAATCAGGGAGGTCTCAGGCAGGCTGGGGAAGAAGACCGTGCTGGTCAACGAGGCGCCCGGCTTTGCTGTGAACCGACTGCTTGTGCCGGCCATCAATGAGGCCATCTTCGCCATCCAGGAAGGAGTGGCGACAGTGGAAGACATGGATTTGGCAATCAAACTGGGCCTGAACTGGCCGATGGGACCTCTGACACTGGCGGACTTCGTCGGGCTGGATACTCTGCTATACATTAGTGACTACTTCGTTGACGAGTTCAAAGATGGGAAGTACAGAGCTCCAGCACTGCTGAGAAAGATGGTCCGCGCAGGATGGGTTGGCAGGAAGTCGGGAATGGGCTTCTACGACTACTCTGGTGAGGAGCCTAGACCTAATAGGTTCTAGGAGATAGGTGGGGTGGTCCAGCGGATACACCCCAAGCTCTTCCAGGACAAGATACTTAGCCCACTAAGGGAGAGGAGCATTGGACACGATGAAGTTCGAGGAGAGCAAATACATTGGCTATGACGGGACGCGAATGTTTCTGGCGTCGTGGCTTCCGGATGATATGAATCCGAGAGCGCTCGTCGTGGCCGCCCACGGACTTGGTAGTCATGGCTTGGATATGGCCACAATTGGAGAGTACCTCTCCGAGAGAGGTGTGGCTGTATTCGCCCCAGACCTGCGGGGATTTGGTCACTACTCCGGCAGGAAGGGGCATGTGATGAGATTCGATGAATACATCGAGGACATGGATAATCTCATCATGCAGGTCAAGGACCGATTTCTCAACAAACTCACCTACGTCTTTGGATCCTCGTTTGGAGGAGTGGTAGTAACCAAGTATGTCATTAGGTATACCAACGTCGTCGATGGGCTGATTCTCCATTGCCCTGGCGTCAGCCCTACGCTTGGCGTTGGACGGGTCGAGTACGCTGTCGGTCGTCTTCTCTCTCTCCTCAATGTCAAGAGGTACGTAGACAACAAGGTCGGATTCTCAAAGACAACAAGGCGGCCCGAAGTGGCAAAGAGGCATGAGAACGACCCGCTCAGATTCCAGAAGGTCACACCCAGATTCGGCATTGAGGGGCTCAAGGCCGCAAGAGAGGCATTCCAGGGTGCCGAGCTCATTCAGATGCCGGTCCTGGTCCAGCAGGCCGGTGATGACATGATGGTAGACAAGGCAAAGATCAAGGAGTTCTTCGACGCCCTCTCTTCAAAGGACAAGAACTGGATACTCTATGGAGGACTCTACCATGAGCTACACGAAGAACCTGAGCGGGAGAAGGTTCTTGGTGACCTGATGAACTGGCTGGAGAAGCGTCTGCCATCCTAGACAGCTTGAGTCTGCTCTCGCCAGTGACCGAAGATGATGTGTGGTGGAATCAGGAGCGCCGGCAGAGACGTCAGTAGAATGACAACCCAGTCCAATGGGTTCAGTGGCATGGTCTGGAAGAGGGCCCACATTGGAGGGAGGTAGATAGTGCAGAGAGTCAGAGTTGCAGAAACTGCTACTGCTGCTAGTAGCGCCTTCGACTTGGTGATATGAGTCTTCCAGACAGGATGATATTCATCCCGGCAGTTCCACACGAACATGAGCTCGAATGTCACCACGCTGGCGAAGACCGCGGTCCTGGCATGTGCAAGGACTTCACTCCACGCCATGCCTGTCACTGGAGAGATATCACCT
>JAEOUG010000078.1 GCA_016839445.1 Candidatus Thorarchaeota archaeon | reverse complement strand
CACGAGGTCATGGAGCGAAAGTGGTTCGCCCTTCGCAATTTCCATTGTCAGTACTACGAAGACAGCCATGTTCTCAACGAGTACATCCACAACTGGGGGGACACATTGGATGACTACTACAAGCAGGTAGAAATGAATCTGCCACGTCTAGTAAGGCTCACGCGCATTCTGGCGAGGGTTCCGGGGCTCAGGTGGCTTGTTCACCGCGCTGCGAAGAACCAAATGAGATCGATGGTCTTGGCCAAGGATGGTACGCTTCACTGGTACGAGAACGGGAACCTCCCGCGAATCAAGGCATTCTATGGGTCTGTCAAAGACTACGAGTCGATTGGTGACTGGGGAAGCGATGACATGCCCGATCTCAATCCCACATGGAACCGTCTTAATCATGGATACAATGAGGAAAAGGAGACCCTGGAGATAGCTGATCTGCAGGGCGCGGCCGAGTTCAGGGGAGGGCGTCTTCTGTCTACGTCGTGGGACGGTGGCTTCCACTGTAGACTGCACTGGAAATGCGCCTTCGATCATGAGTTCGAGGCAACACCCTACCTTGTTCTAAAGACAGGCCATTGGTGTCCTGACTGTGCACCACCGCCCTGGAACTACGGAGAACTCGCTCGAAGGAGTCCTTTCTTTGCGCAGGTGTGGTACACCAATCATGCAGAAGATGAAGACGACTACTACTCGTCTGACTGCTACAAGGACATCCTCTGAAGAGGGTTAACTTGTTTACTGGTCGGCAAGGTCCGACAAGCTGACTGCAGAGCCCTGAATGCAGTAATACTCCCATCGAAGGCTCATGGTCTTGGCAACAGCACACGTTGAGCAGAGGCAGCCTTTCTTCTCATGTATGGTATCGCTCTTCCCGAGAGTGCAGAACACAAGGTTGTCGTCAGATCCCTCTGTGTAGCTCGGGCACTTGACGCATTGGCACATGTGTAGCACCTGCTCGGCGCTCTTCCTGATTTGGTCCTCTGACATTCCACCCATCATTGACTTGTACTTCTGCTCAAAGGAGGCATTCTGCCAGTTCTCTATGTCTGCGAAGGTGTTCACCCACAGCTTGCATGACACTCGACCTAACAAGTCTTCCTGAATCAATTCACTCGGAGCTGCTGAGTACAAATCGTATATGTAGAGTCAGCGAGCGAGGACCTGGGGACAAGTATGTCAAGAGAGATCAAAGCAGACCACCTTCGGAAGATTGCTGAGAGATACAACACCCATCCTGACGAGATGGTGCATGTTGGCGGTTTCGAGAACTCAGTCTATTCCTTCTCTCAGAATGGCACCGAGCTATTCCTGAGAATAGGCAGTGCCGACCACATGACATTCGAACTAGTGAAGGCAGAAATTGACTGGGTGCTTTATCTTGTAGAGAATGGCGTACCTGCTGTTCATCCTGTGGCCTCAGCGAACGAGCTCTTCGTCGAGCGTGTCAACACAGGTGATGCCCTCTACAATGTGGTTGCCTTTGAGAAGGCGAGAGGTGAGCACGTCGACCATGGCAATCCAGGGGCTTGGGATGATGCCATGATTCGGGATTGGGGCAGAACCATTGGCAGGATGCACAGTCTTGCCGACGGGTTCCAGGCAGGGACGTATCGTCGCTATGAGTTCAGGCCCGACCTCGATTCCCATATGTACTCGAAAGAGAGCAAAGAGGTGAGCGACTACATCAACAGTCTCTTCGGAAAGCTTAGGGCTCTACGAAAGACTCGTGAATCGTATGGACTTGTACACTCAGATATACACACTGGCAACTTCCTCGTGACGGATAACAGGATCTCAGCCATCCTTGATTTCGACCGCTCCTGCTACAAGTGGTTCGTTTCGGAGCTTGCTGTGGCGCTGTACTATCCTTTGTACCTAACATCAATTCGGTCTGATCCTGGCGCGCAGGAGGAGTTTGTCTCTCGTTTCGTTCCGCTGTTCCTTGAGGGCTATGAGAATGAGAGGAAGATGCCTTTGGAGTGGCTTGACCATCTTGAGATGTTCATTCGGGTGAGAGAAGTCATCCTCTTCATGTACGCTCCCGCTGAAGAGATAAGATCTCGGCTTCGCCCTCGGATCTCAGGGAGGGAGCCCTACCTTGATGTGAAGAGCATCATATCGCCCTAGCTATTGGAGCTACCTCCTCGCAGCCGTCGAGCTAAACGATTAAGTGAGCAGACTCTCTTCACCAGCCAAGAAGTGAGCTGAGGCAAACCGATGAGATATGAGACCACTCGGGCAAAGTCTCTGCTGTCCAAAGAAATCTGTGCGGATAGCTGGTTTCATGTCAACCGGTCTCTCAACGCGTATAGAGGATGTGAACATGGCTGCGTGTACTGCGATGGCATGTCTGAGGGATACCACGTTGACGATTTCCTGACGCACATCAGGATAAAAGAGAACGCCGCTGACGTGCTCAGAAAGGAACTGAAGAGGAGTGGGTTCACCTCTCGCAGCGAACTTGAGACCGAAACACTCTGGTCTTTTCTGGACGAGGAAGATGCGAAGCGGCTTGCGATGAATAGGCCTCGGAGGTTGGTGGTTGGTGTCTGTGGGGGTGTTTCAGACGGATATCAGCCTGCAGAGAAGGAACACAAGATCACGCGCCAGGTTCTTGAGGCTCTTCTAGACTACGAGATGCCTATACTCGTTCTCACAAAGTCGGATCTTGTACTGAGAGACCTCGACATACTGAAGGAGATTCATGAGAAGGCATTCGCGAATGTGATGTTCACGATTACCCTGGCGGACGACGAAACGCAGAAGATCTTCGAGCCCAAGGCATCCTCAACATCTGAGAGATTTGCAGCACTGAAGGAGATTAGGCAGGCAGGTCTCTTCGGAGGAGTGATGGCAACTCCCATTATCCCCACAATCGGGGACACTCTTGAGAACATGACTGCACTGGCGAAGAAGGCCAGAGAAGTCGGCGCCGAGTTCATCCAGTTTGGAGGGATGACGCTCAAGCCAGGGCGGCAGAAGGAGTACTTCCTCTCTGTGTTAACGCGACGATTTCCTGACCGCGTAGAGGCTATTTCGAAGATGTATTCAAACGAAAACCGCTACGGCATCCCCATCTGGAAGTACCTGCCGTGCAACATAATGCTCCGTGGCTATGAGGTATGCAGGGATGTTGGAATACGAGACAGGTCTGTTCGGCACAGGCTCCCCCAGGAACATGAATCAAACAACACAGTGCTCGGAATCCTTCTCGACATAGTGTTCTATCAGGAGTTCCTTCTTGGATACCATTGGAGCCGAATCAGGCCCTTCAAGGAACTGGCCATCAGAGTCGAACGCGGAATGCCAGAGATGAACGCCTTGAGAGCGAGCGGAGAGCTCAGCGACTATCTTCTTGCAGATGAACGAATGCTACAATTGGTCGAAGAGATCCTTGACCGCAGTACTTGCGAGTACCTAGAAACGCTTGTCACTGATGTTGACCAGCTTGAGGGGACGGGCACCTTCACCCAGTTCTAGTTCACGTGTCCGACAACTCTAAGAAGAAGAAAGGTGGGACCGGGAAACATGGGTCTCCCGGTACTGCAACTAGAATCCGGGTGGTAGTGTTGTGCCCTCTGGTAGAATCCAGAAGTAAGTGTCCATGGCTGCACCCAAAGCTGGGATGGTTGAAGTCAGTATATGACGTCCCGGTCCCAGCATCTCGAGTAGTTCTCCTGCCTTGAAGATGGCCGTCTCCTGCATCTTGACGTAGTAGAGAGTTACTCCGCGGTCCATGACGACTTCCATCGGGGGATCGTAGACATCGGTGAACTCAGCAAGAGGAACGCCATCGATGTAATGCACATAGCGGTAATAGCTGAACAACCACTCCGCAGTCGCTCGGTCAACGTACTCGGCTGGTAGCATCCATGCAAGACCGCCCAGACCTATGACATCATCGGGGCAGAATCGGAGTAGGGGCAGCTGATAGTACATCGAATGCAGCCAATTCACAAAGCCGTTCCTCGTATACAGCGATCCAGCTGTTTCCACGACCTCCCCCGCTCTGTTGAATGCCGCGTTTGCGCTTGCATGATACCTTGCGTTCGCGCTGTTCTGCACGTAGCTCACCAACTGCCCCCACCTGATGCCGTTGGGTTCGAGAGGTGGAATTTCCATGAAAGCGGTGTCATAGTCCACACAGAGTTCCACTTCGATTCCGTCAGGGTTGGCAACGTAGTACCCGCTGATGAACACGTGATACATCCCGGTCTCGGGCACCAAGAAGAATCCCTTCTCAGCCAGTAGAGTGTCTCCGTAGCCACCAGTTCCCAGAACACATACGATTTCGTAGCTCGGACCCAAGACCAAGAGATCCAGGTCTGAGCCATCGTAGACGACATAGGTCAGTTCGAAGTATACTTGATAGCCGCCTTCGAACTCAAAGGACGCGAGTTCGACGAAGTCGTCTTGGTAGATGGTACCTGGGATACACTGCGGGTAGCCGCTTACGGAAGCAAGTGCTGCCGGCAGTAGTGCCATTCCAAGACAAAGAGCGAGAACTACAGACGCTCTCAGTAGTCGAGCCTCAGTTCTCCTATTCATTCTTCTCATCTCCTCCATTGTTCCAATAGGCCTCATGGGCGCTAGGAACCATCTTGTGATGGTGCAATAATGTAATAAATATTACGCAGTTTCATTCTTGCACACTGGCAGACGCTGCGGATTCACTCCACTCCTCTCGCTTCGAGAGCCACCCAATACCAAATCAGCTTAAGAACAGATTAGGCCAAAGGCAGACAAGGTATTCGCGTGAAGATGTGATGAGTATGAAGAGAAGGTCAATGTGTCTGTTCTTTGTCGTGCTACTGGCAGCCGCACTGGTAATCGGCGGGCTGTACGTCCTAATGACACAGACTGAACTTGTAGACTACGACGAAACAACGACCTTCTACGAAGCAGACTACCCAACGACAGAGAACATCTCAATATACTACGATGTCTGCTTCCATAATGCGACGTTCAATGTCGTTGACGATCCTGGTTTCATCATTCGGATCAACTGCAGGCTAACGGTCCTTGTTGAAGGCGCGACTGGCAAGAACACCAAGTTACAGGTCACGAACACTTCCAATGACGAGTATCTTAGTATTCAGATTCTCAAGGAGAATCCCGCCGATGTGTGCGCTCTCAGAGCCGGGGACGCTGAAGCCACAGTGAATGTCACCATCAATCGTGCATACACTATCAACATCGAGGCCTCGGCGGGACATGGGAACATAAACATGACAGCTACAGGAGCAACCTTCTCAGACATCTACTTCCACCATGGAATAAACTGCCCTGGCAATAACGGCATCAACCTAACTGACACGGTGGTTCAGGGCGATCTCATCTGCCAAGTATCAACGGGTCACTTCTGGGTACGCCTTGACAATGTAGAGGTCAGGGGAACGATTACCTGTACACCCGCAGAACGTGGAACGCTAGTCGTGGTATAGACGACCTCTATTCCCTCTCTGCAAAGAACATCAGGTAGTCAGTTCCAGGAGGCTCATATCCGAGCTCTCGCAGGACCATGGCAAGCTGTCCTCGATGATGAGTAGTGTGGAAGACGTACTGCATGAAGAAGTCGAGGACATCTATCTCAAAGGGCTCTTCACTAATGTGTGTGACAGGGATCTTTCCCTGCGGTATCTCATCAATGACATTGCTGAGTCGGGTGTCCAGAGCCTCCCATCGCCTAAGCAGCTCCTGTCTGGGTAGCCGCTTAACACGCTCGAAAACTGACATGTCTGTCGCGTCCTCAACTACAAAGAAACAGGTCTCTAAGGCCAGTACGATGTGTTGGACCAAGCCCTTGACTGTCTTCCCGCCGACTTCCTTGTCGAAAGTTTCGGCGTCTAGGGTCTGGAGGAGACTTCGCATCTTCCATCCTGCCCACAGATGGTAGTCGGCGAGGTTCTTGAAGACCATCAGCTTTTCCCTGTGCCATAAGAAGAACAACTGACGTATTAGTCTGCCGTCTGCTTTTCGACAAGCTTTAAGGGAATCACTACCAGCACTTCCCTCGGTCAGGATAAGTTGGATGATGGTGAGTGGCATGATAGGTTCTGTCCCGAGTGCTCAGGACCGCTAGTACTGGAGGAGCACCACATAGTCTGCAGCAATTGTGGCAGAGTCTTCCTCAGAGAGCACATCCCTCCAGAAGAAGCGTCGGTAGGCTACGGCGAGAGTACTGGAGCCTACACCATCGGAGGAGTGATTGGGAGCCCTAGAGATACAGCCTTTAGAGACGCAGAAGGGGAGCCCCTTCCAGACGACGTGCAGGCTCGTTTCACCAGGCTCAAGACACTTGACGAGATCAAGGAAAGAATCAACAGAGCGGAAGCAGAGAATCGCTCATTGAGACTTCTCCACAATGCATCAAAGCTGCTCACTCTGAACCAAAGGACACTCGAGGAAAGCAGGAATCTATTCAAGATGATAGTGTCTGACTCTCAGGAAACGGCGAACTATCCCCTTTTCGCGGCCGTCAGCATTCTCTTTTCTGTCCACTCTCACAAGACAGAGTCAAATGAGAGTCTAGATGATATTGTATCGGCCTTCGGGCATTGTGGACACAGAATCAGTGTAAGGTCTCTTGTACGCGAGGCACTTCGCCTTAGGACCCGGTTGACCCAAGTCCCACCAGTTCGCAAGCCGGAGGACTATCTTGATAGAGTACTCTCGGTTCTCATGAGCAGCTCCAGAGTCGTCAAGAAGGTTAGAAAACGCGGATGGGAGGTGCAATCCTACGAGCAAGAGCTTCGGGATCGAGCTTCAGATATCCTGAACATGATTCAGGCATCGAAACGATTGACAAGCAACCCGTTCGTTGTTACTGCCGCGTCCACCTATGCAGCCGACCGCATCATAGCTGAAGAGAACCAGAAGCGGCCTGTTCTGACTCAAAGATTGATATCTTCTGTGACTGAAATAGCTGAGCATAGCATTAGGGACGATTTCTCAATGATTCTGACCTTGGTGGATAGAGAGAAGCGAAAGCAGCAGGGATTACCCGGATAGTTCATCAAGCAGTCCGAGCATCCACTGGTCTATGGGCTTCTTGGTCTCCCAGGTCTGCTGAAAGGGCGTCAAGACAAGATTGCCGTCAATCTCTCCAACCATTCCCCCATGCTGTCCGCTAAGAAGACACTCAATAGCATAGGCTCCAAGCCGAGTTGCCAGTATCCTATCGAAGTGTGTCGGATTTCCCCCTCTCTGAATGTAGCCGAGGACAGACACCCT
>JAEOUG010000077.1 GCA_016839445.1 Candidatus Thorarchaeota archaeon | reverse complement strand
GTGCAATGGCCAGGAAACCTGAGTAACAGAGAATCTCAGTATGGGTTTTCAACCGACTCGTGAGTGACTGAGCCTTGACCGACGAGCCAAGTCAACAGATCGCCAAGGCGGTGGAACTAATCCAAAGGGGTATGAACAAGGAAGCAGTGGATCTTCTCAACGAACTCCTGAAGGGACACCCAGAGTCCATCGAAGGGTGGTACAACCTCGCATACGCCCTTTCGGCCCTTGAGAAGACGGAGGAGGCACTCAAGGCATACGACGAAGCTCTGGCAATAGACAACGGTATCTTCGATATCTGGTTCAACAAGGCCACACTGCTTTACGAGATGGCAGACTACCAGAAGGCCAGAGAGTGCTATGAGAAGGCTCTTGAAATCGACCCAGAAGATGCAGAAGCATGGAACAACCTGGGCAATTGCCATTCAAGACTGGCGGAGGGGCGCGAAGCGATAGAGGCTTACACGCGGGCAGTCGCCGTGAAGCCAGACTACGCCGAGGCGTTCTACAACAAGGCGAACGCGCACTTCATTGAGGAAGAGGATGAGAAGGCCATAGCCTACGCAGAGCTGGCACAGGAGCTCAACCCAGACTTGGCCCCTAGGGTTGATCAGTGGATACGAGTTGCTAAGAACCGCCTCGCCTCGAAGAGGGAACACGAAGAGTATGAGCTAAGGAAGGCAACCGACGGCCACGATTGATTGATTCGCCAGACCTAAAAGGAGACAGCAATGCACTAGGCGCATGATTCCTACGATGCCGGAGGACGAAGCGGCACCACCCAGGATTCGTCCGAAGTACATTGGCCTCGCAGCAGTAGCCATCGTGGTTGGAGGAATCATTGCAGCATGGTTGGCGGGGCAGGGAATCATTCCCATTAATCCCGGACTCATCCTTGGCACATCCATCCTCCTGGCCACCCTCATTGTCTGCTGCTCGTCGTCGCTCATGATCACATCATTCGCCTCCAAGATGCCCGAATACGGCGAGATGGAGATTCGATATCGAGAGGCGATGGGTTTCTACGAAGACGGAGAGTGGGACAAGGCGCTTCCCATCTTCATTGAGCTGGCCGGGCCAAGACTTGACCACAAGCGGGCGGTCTTCTACGCAGCCAAATGCTTCGAGGCGAAGGATGACTGGAATAACACGAAGAAGTACGCTAGGGCTTACCTAGAGCTGAAGCCAAAGGACAAGGAAGCCTGGGAGCTGCTCTCAAGCGCCCACAAGAGGCTCTTCGAGTACGAGGAGGCGGAAGAGGCGCAGGAACGAGCTGAGAGCCTCTGAAAGCCAGCTACCCTACAGGATTCGTGAGTGTGCCAATCCCTTCTATCGTGAGCTCTACAATATCTCCCTTCTTGAGAAAGATAGGAGGGTGTCGGGCGAAGCCTACTCCTGAAGGAGTCCCGGTTGCGATCACATCCCCGGGCTCTAGGGTGAAGGACTTCGACAATCGAGAGACTATCTTCCGAACACCGTACATCATCTTGGAGGTGGAAGAGTTCTGCATCAGAACGCCGTTCACTTTGGTCGTCATCTTCAATGACCCGGCATCGCCAAGCTCATCACTTGTGACAATGCAAGGGCCCATTGGACAGAATCCATCAAGAGACTTACCTCGTACCCATTGACCGTCATCTTTCTGTATATCACGTGCAGTGACATCGTTTAGGACTGTGTAGCCAGCCACAAAGTCAAGGGCATCCTTTTCGCCGACCTCTTTGCAGGTTTTGCCCATTACTACTCCTAGCTCGACTTCCCAGTCGATTGATTTTGAGATCTTTGGGATAGGGATTGTATCGCCTGGACCTATGACAGAAGAAGGGAATTTGCTGAAAACGGATGGAAACTCGGGCACCTTTGAGCCCATTTCTTGTATATGATCAAGGTAGTTCTTGCCTAGGCAGACAATCTTGCCGGGTCGGGGGATTGGGGCCTGCAACTTCACACTTTCAACTGGATGTGTGAGAATCCTCTCAGTATCGGAAGACTGCTCATGTCTCTCGAGAATCTGGCCTACAACCTCCAGGCCAGAGGACCACTTCAGCAGATCGAGCATGGAATCGGGGAAACTATGACCACCAACATGGTACTTCCTCCCGAAGTGGGATGCGGCATCAGGAATATCAAGAATCCCAGATTCTATTTCGACGCCGATCGATGGCACTCCCATACGCGAGTAGGTCACTAGACGCATGTTCTAGCCTTCCCAACCATCTCATTTATTCGTGCTGGTGACTGTCTGCATTGCGTGCCCATCTTGACTGAACCGACTTTGGACAACCTGCCTGATGATGTCTTTGTGGCGCTCGGTAGAAGAGGAATGGAACCCGTACCTCTGAAAGAATGTACATACGAATGCGACGGGAAGGAGCTAGATCTTCTCAGATACATTAGCAACCTCGACAGCCTGAAGAAGAAGGGGATGGAGGAGCTGGAGGAGGACTACGTGGTGAAGTGCAGTAAGTGCAACAGGGAGTTCACCATCCGCTGCCTCTCTAGATTAGTTGATGGAGAACGGATGGACACAAGAGTCAATATACTCGATGACAAGGGTAAGGACCTCGGTTGGTTGGGCAGTTACTAGGTGGAAGGATTTGGCGAAGAAATACAGGATAGCAGTACTGCCAGGAGATGGCATAGGAAGAGAAGTCATTCCTCAAGCAGTCAGAGTCCTCGAGAAGACTGCAGAAGTCTTCAACCTGGACATCGATATTCAGGATTTCGAGTGCGGAGGACAATACTATCTTGAACACAAGGAGGAATGGTCTGAAGAAGCGCAGGAGTACTGCAGAGAAGCCGCAGATGCCATCCTCCTAGGAGGAGTAGGCGCACTGGACAAGGCAGGCAAGCCGGTTAGGCTACCTGATGGCAATATCGCGGGATACAGCGTCTTGATGGGGCTCAGACAGAGGCTTCAGCTGTACGCGAACGTGAGGCCTGTGCACCTGCTCGAAGGAGTTCCAACCCCACTCGCAGACAGGAAACCTGGCGAGATCAACATGGTCATCGTCCGAGAGAACACCGAGGGACTGTATGTTCCGGCAAGAGGCAGACTCACTAGAACTGAGAAGGGCGACCTAGCGATTGATATGAGGATAATCACAACTCGGGGGGCCGAGAGGGCTTCAAGATTCGCCTACGAGTTGGCCATGAGAAGAGGAGGAGCTCCAGGAGACGGCATGAAGCGCGTGACCTGTGTTGACAAGAGTAACCTGTTGGCAGGTTGCCAGCTCTTCAGAGAGGTCTTTGACAGGGTGGGAGAGGAGTTCCCTGGAGTCAATCGCGACTACTGCTACGTTGACGCATGGACACTCCAGGTTCTAAGAAGACCTGAGTTCTACGACGTAGTCCTAGCACCCAATGAGTTCGGAGACATCATCAGTGATCTCGGGGGAGGGATTCAGGGGGGTCTGGGAATAGCTCCTTCAGGCAATATTGGAGACACCAAGGCGATGTTTGAGCCAGTACATGGCTCCGCGCCAGACATCGCTGGGAAAGGCGTAGCAAATCCCTTGGCAGCCATAAGGTCTGTCCAAATGCTCATTGACTGGCTGGCAAGCCAGTCAGGCGATGACCACCTAGACAAGGCCGCTAGGGCAGTACAAGAGGCAGTCGAGGCCAACCTTCGCGAAGGAAACGTAAGGACGCCAGACCTCTGTCTAGGCAAGTGGAAGACCGTCAGCCCCTCATCAACTAAGCACGTTGCTGACGACATAGTCGAGAGGATATCGGGGTGATCAATGGTGGGAATGACGATTGCTGAGAAGATTCTGGCAGCTCACTCTGGGAATGCCAAAGTCGCTCCGGGGGACATCATCGAGGCAGATGTGGACCTCATCATGGTCCACGAAGTCCTCGGTTCCAGAATCATCCCTATTCTAGACGAGATGGGTTTTGAGAAGGTTTGGGACCCCAACAGAGTGCTGGTCGTCAATGACCACTGGGCGCCAGCCTCCGACATCAACAGCGCCGAGATCCATAGAAGGAACCGGAGCTTCGTGAAGGAACAGGGTATCAAGCACTTCTGTGATGTAGACTGCGGCATCTCGCATCAGGTCCTTCCGGAAATGGGGCTGGTTGGCCCGGGAGACCTCGTGATCGGGAGTGATTCTCATTCAACAACCTATGGAGCGTTCAACGCATTCTCTACGGGCCTCGCTGCGACTGACTCCGCACTGATACTCGCTACAGGTGAGTGCTGGTTCAGAGTGCCCGAATCCATCAAGATCGATGTGAGGGGCGAGTTCGCAGACATGGTGATGAGTAAGGACCTGATCCTCAGACTAATCAGTGATCTGGGTCCCGACGGAGCGAACTACCAGTCGATGGAATTCCACGGACCAACAGTGGACACAATGCAGCTGGGTGAGAGGATGACCGTGTGCAACATGTCCGTGGAAGCAGGAGCCAAGTGCGCACCGATGAAACTCAACCACTTGGTAGAGTCTTGGATGGAAGAGTTTGCACCTCAGAAGCGGTGGGCTGCTGTGGAACCGGATCCCGACGCAGACTACACTGACACGATGTCCTATGACATAGACAAGATGAGACTTGAACCGATGGTGGCTATACCTGACAGCCCAACTAATGGTCGGCCCGTTCGCGAGTTAGAAGGCGTGCCGGTAAACCAAGCCTTCATCGGTTCATGCACAAACGGGAGAATAACGGACCTTGAAATCGCCGCCAAGATACTCAAGGGCAAACACGTCAGAGAAGGCGTTCGTCTCATCGTGACACCCGCAAGCAAGCAGACCTACATGATGGCTCTCGAGATGGGGCTCATAGAGATATTCATGCGAGCGGGGGGTATTGTGACAAACTCCACATGCGGTGCGTGTGTCGGGGGTCATCTTGGAGTCCTTGGAGCAGGGGAAGTATGCATTTCGAGCACGAACAGGAACTTCAGAGGACG
>JAEOUG010000009.1 GCA_016839445.1 Candidatus Thorarchaeota archaeon | reverse complement strand
GGACTTCGGGTGTGTTTCCCACACAGAAGGCCACATCCATTTCCCCCTGTCTCTGCAAGAATCTGTGGAAGTCCCTCCCACTTACAACTCTGGCAACCATGCGGTCTTTCCCTATCTGCATAGCCCTATGAAAATCAAGATTCTGTCCATATTCCGGATCCTGTGCTACGACCACTGCCGATGAGATATAGGGTCCTCCATCCACCTTGTTGTGGAGAAGTATTGGCAGGTCGTCCAGATTGACACTATCACACACCACCTCTTGGCATGGTGCATCCTTCACGACATCTGGTTCACTCCTCTTCTCAATGGCATTAGTCAGTGTCGGGATAATCTTCTCTGGAGTTATCCCGAAGTAGTCAGCGATTTGCTTCTTCGTGCAGAAGAGATTCCCTGCGACCCTGAATTCGCTATCCGTGACATTCTCGAAGAATACAGGCCTGGGTTCAAGGCTCTTCAGAACGCCTGCTATCTCCAGGTTCTTGGAGATTCCTTTCCTTACAGTAGTGATCTCATCTCTCTTCTGCAGTTCCTTGATATAATGCTCCAGTATCATTAAACTCACTTCCTTAGAGCCCGAACGCAGTAGTCCAGACTCCTACTGCACCTCCCCTCTCAAGCGCCACGGCTATCTTCTTGACTGTTGCTTCATCCTCCGCAAGAGATATCATATTCCCTCCTCTGCCAGTGCCGGTCATCTTCGATCCGATTGCACCATTCTCTCTGGCAATGTCCACGAGGTCGTCCAGTTCATCGCAGGAAACAGTCAGTTCTTGGAGAAGCTCGTGGTTTCTGTTCATCAGCCCCCCCACCGCCTAGAGATCAAGATCCACGAGGGCTGCTCTCGCATGCTTCACTAAATGCAAGTACTCGTCCGCAACGGTCTTGAACCATTCCGGGTTCTCGTCTTTCTTCTTCCTCACATCTCCCACGACATTCTTTGTGCTCGCTGTGATTCCGGTAGAGGCTATCACGAGATGAACCGGTTCCTTCAGTTTCAGGATTTCGAAGTCTGGTGCCCCTCCATCTAGGTCTCTGGTGAACCAGACCAGCCCTCCAAAGGTGGAAGCTGTATTATCAATTCCAGAGGGTGTGCCGTGGTATCCCATCTCACCCTGATATGCTGCTGCATTGATTCTACTGTCATCCATGCCAAGTTCGAACTCGTCATTCAGTGCTCTGGCAATGGCTACACAGCTTGCTGCGCTGGCCCCAATTCCTGAGGCACAGACAAGATTACCACCAAGTTCTATGTGTATTCCGCTCTTCGTCAGGTCAACATCACAGAAATCGAGAATCTTCTCAACTGAAACTCGCTGTTCCTCGGCCTTCTTATTCTTGTAACCGGGCATCTCCGGACGATTGTCTTCTAGCGACCATCCCGGTTCCTCCTTTCTCGTGACCGAAGCTGTTGTTTCAGAGGCAATCCCTGCTGCAAGTGCTGGGAGTCCGTAGACAACAAAATGCTCTCCAAAGAGAATGCTCTTACCCTTCCCAGAACCAGTTCCCATGATTTCACTCTCTTCTTGGCTCGTGGCGGCGCGATAGTTCATCGCCACTTTTGAAGTCTTCCTTCGACAGTACGCGAGCTGCCTGTTGCCACAAGATTATTGTTGAAGCCTCACGCTTGTGTGCGAGAAAGGTCATAGTGCAGGGATAGCCGTGAAGTTGCTCGATCTCTTCTGTGGTGCCGGTGGGTTTTCTTCAGGCTTTGCTGGTCATTTCTCAAGACATCTGGCAATTGATTGCGACTACAGCGCCCTCGAGACCTACTCCTTGAACTATCCTGCCGCAGATACGTGGCTCGCGGACATCAACCAACTGCACTCAGACGAGATTGTCACGCGGATGAGAGGGTACCCCGACGTAGTCATTGCATCTCCCCCATGCGAGGAATTCAGCAAAGCAAATCCGGAGAGCTACAGACCCGCTGCTGACAGAATCTATGGACAAGGAACGGCCCGTCTGTTATTGGATGCCATCAGAATCATCGGAGACCTATCCCCCAAGGCATTCATCATAGAGAACGTAGCAGCGATGCTTCAACTCGGAGGAAAGGAGATTATCAGAAGAGAACTGGAGCGAGTAGGAATCGAAGAAGTATGGTTCAATCTGATTAGAGCACATCAACATGGAAACCCATCCAAGCGACTGCGGGTCTTCATTAGCAATCTCAGATTCGAGCCCAAGCGTAGGAAGCCTCCTACAGTCATTGAAGCCATCGGGGATCTCCCCTCTCTCTCCACTGATGCCATCTTCAGTCCTGGTGTGCGTGTTTCCAACCACGACCTCGTTCCTCTCTCACAAGACAGAGCAAAGGCGGTCCGACGGACGAGGTTTGGCCGAGGTGCCCGTCACTTCCGCATCACATCGCGTAGGAGTCAAGCGAATTGGGTTCGGCTAAGGCCTCACCAGCTTGCCACTTCAGTCATTGGTCTCTCACGTTACATACATCCATTTGAGGACAGGCTCCTGACAGTCCGAGAGCACGCAAGACTCATGAGCTATCCTGATTCCTTTGAATTCATAGGACCCACCGAAAGCCAGTTTAATCAGGTTGGAGAGAGTGTTCCACCCCTGATTTCCCGTCTACTATACAAGGAGGTCAAGAACCACATTGAATGAGAATCTCAACAATGTCTACGTTGTACTGCACAACGTACACTCTGCTTCAAAGACT
Organism: Candidatus Thorarchaeota archaeon; assembly: GCA_016839445.1. Lineage (GTDB taxonomy): Archaea > Asgardarchaeota > Thorarchaeia > Thorarchaeales > Thorarchaeaceae > SMTZ1-45. The sequence goes on along the minus strand of JAEOUG010000009.1, from coordinate 946 downwards.
GTGGAAACAGCTCAAGTGGTCTATGGTCTGGGATACCGAAACTACGTTGTTTCCAAAGCTGAGGGGTCTGCGGCTCAGTCTGGTGTTCCTGATGCCAACCGACTAGCACTGAAGATGAAACGCAACTTCATGGTTCTTCCCGATCTACCTGATGTTCTGGAGACCCTACAGATTGAACGTCCCCTGATGATAACATCTCCAAAGCTGACGAAGGAACGTCTTGAGGTTTCAGAGATTGCCGACCTAGTGAAATCCGGTCAGCGTGTTGCCTTGGTTCTCTCTGGAAGTAGCAGCTCGTTCTCAAGGAAAGAAATGGACAAGGGTGACTGCAGAAGCCTTCATGCAGAGGTGGACATCGGGCCCGCCGGAACAGCCGCCGTACTCCTCTATGCTCTCCGAGGGAGAGAATAGAATCGAAGGGGCTGCCAAGGTTTAATTCATCACAGACTCAAGTAGTTCTCGAGTTGTGTCTATGAGCTGGTTGCTAATCGGAATGGCCGGAGTCGTAATAGCGGCTCTTGTCCTCATTCTTGCTGCACCGAGGTCGGGACGTCGGGGAGGTACCGCCTACCGGAAGAGGGATGAGACCCCCACTGCGGCTGCAAGGGTCGCAGAAGAGACTCATCACGGGGCACGAGCTGGTGCCGTTCAGGGCAGAGGTCTCATTGATGGTGTGGGCCCATTCACGGGGACGATGCCAAGACGGAAGGAAAAGACGAAGGATAGGAGGTAATGGTGGGCCGGGGGAGATTCGAACTCCCGATCCCTTGGATCCGAACCAAGAATCATACCAAGCTAGACCACCGACCCATACTGAGAAATCTAGCAGAATCAGTTCCCCGGTGGTCGAGATTTAATCGTTTCGTTGAACTGCTCTCTTAACCAGGACACCTCACCCAGATAGACCCCTGTTGTGCTGAAGACCTCAGAAGCTCCGAGCAAGGCG
>JAEOUG010000076.1 GCA_016839445.1 Candidatus Thorarchaeota archaeon | reverse complement strand
TGCTGTTCTCTCGGCTGGGTGAAGCTTTCAATAGGACAAAGACAATACTTGAGAAGTGTGACTGCAGTACCCTTGACGGGTGTCCGCTGTGCACGTACTCCTACTACTGCGGCAACAACAATAGCCCACTGTTCAAGATAGGAGCACTCGAGAGTGTAAGACAGATACTCTCTGATGTGTCGACAACAGTGGACACAGAGAGGTATGAAGGGTTTGAACCCATGGTCTAGAAGGTGAGAGAAGTCGATGTTTCTGTTTGATGTAGGTCGAGGGCATGACGGTCCAGCTCGCATAGGAGCAATCAAGATTGGCGGTGTGACCATTGATACTCCGCTACTCACAGGGCACCAGGAATCCTCTGCTGGCATTCTCCCGTATGGTGTGCTTGGGCGTTCTCAGCCCCGACGAGGGTCCCCTCCTGCCTCGATTCATCGCATTCCGGCTGACGCTGCCTCCCTGATGGCCATCCCTCACACGGCCGATGCTCTCGGAGACTCTGCACTTGAAGAACGAATGCTTCTGTTGCTGCCCTCCATGATCTCTCTTGAGCATGCTTTGGATGCTGTCGGAAGTCTCCTGCTTGAGCACCAATTCGACTTCCTCCAGAATCACAGACATATCGATCCATCCCGAGCTGTCCTCCGTGTTCCTGTGGGAACAGATTCAGCCGCTTTGGAGACATGGGTTCCTCGCTTCGCAGAGGCTGGCGTTCGGGCCGCGGCCTTCCTCTTCGACGGACGACTAGGCCCCTCAGATCTATCTTCCTTGTCATTAAGGTCAATGCTTCCTGCGTCGTGGTTTGCCGCAGCCATGGGTAGACTACATCCCTCTCTTGTCCCACTGCTCTACTACCTAGGCTTTGACGTGTTTGACACCGGGCACGCGGTTGAGGCAGCTGAGAAGGGCGATAGGCTTTGGCCTATGGATTCAGAGAACCTCCGCCCTGGCGGTCCCCACTCCGGACGTATGAAGACTCACCGATATTGCCCATGTTCTGCCTGCAAGCGCCTTCGTCTCAAGGCCAAGGGTAACGAAGAGCCCATATCCATGGCATCATTGGTTGAGGAACACAACCTCCACATCTACCGCCAAGTTCTCTCAGAGTCACTAGATGCAATGCAGACCGGCCGTCTCAGGTGGCTGGTTGAGTCATACACGCACACCTCCCCCGCACTCGCCTCCATTCTGAGGAGAGTGAACCACGATCTCTACACATACATCGAGGAGTTCACTCCGACCGCTGGATTTACTACCCTGGACCTCATAGGTCCTGAATCCTACTATGCGCCGGTAGTCCGCCGGTTCCGGGAGTATGTGTCCAATCGATATGCGCCTCCATCAGGAAAGAGGATTGTCATCCTGCTTCCCTGCTCCGCACGAAAGCCATATTCTGACTCTAAGTCTCACAGGCGTTATCTCACGACCATAGAGTCTGCATTGGGACGGAACCATCCTGCTCTATCTCAGGCCATTCTTACCTCTCCTCTGGGTCTAGTCCCTCGTGAGCTTGAGCGCATCTACCCGGCGTCCGTATATGACATTCCTGTTACCGGAGAATGGGACTACGAAGAGATACAGATTGGAGCCCAAGCGCTCAAGGAATACCTGGCCAAGTTTGATGAATCGACAGTAGTAGTCGCCCACGTTTCGGGTGGATATGTTGGCATAGTCAATGCTGCTGAATCAGAGATTCGGCAGAGTGTGATATACACAACACCAGAGAACCCTCCCTCAAGAAGAGACTCCCTGAAGGCCCTGGAAGACACACTTGTTGACCTAAGCGAGACCCTTGACTTGAAACAGACTCGTGGGACGAACTTGCGGGAGATTGTGAGCGCCACAGTTGACTACCAGTTTGGTGCAGGGGCTGGCAAGATGCTCCTCGGCCCTGACACAGACTTCCGAGGCAAGCCTTACGGTACCATTCTGTGCAAGCTAGATGGCACTCAGCTATGCTCATACATAGGGAGCTCAGGCACTGTTTCCCTGACTCTGGAAGGAGCTAGGCGGCTGCAAGACATAGAGAGATACTGGGTGCGGCTTGAAGCCCCACGAGCAAAGGGTGGGTCAGTCTTCGCGGTCGGCGTCAGCAAAGCAGATCCACGAGTGCGCCCGGGCGATGAAGTGATTGTCATCAATGAGAGCGATGAAGTCGTCGCCGTGGGCAAGAGTGAGATGTCCGGCAGGGAAATGTGTGAATTTGGCCGAGGGCGTGCCGTTTCGGTGCGTCACAAGTTGGAGGATTGATCAAGGATGACGGTCGACGATTCTATCGCAAAGCTTGTGGCTGAGGCCACAGCAAGTGCAAGAGGTCGTTCCATCACAAAGCGGAAGGCTCTGGACCCATCGCGACCCGCCGCCAAGTGGACCACTACTACGAGAGTCGGTCAGAAGACTGGAACTGCACTCTCTGTCGTTCTTGGGACTATCGGCTGCTCTCATGCCAGAGGGGAGGCTGGAGGCTGTACGATGTGTAGCTACCTTCTTGACGGGTCCTCCCGCAGTCCGACAGCAGAGGAACTTGTCCAACAATTCACTACTGCTCTGGATCAGATCACGGGTCTGGATTCTCCTCTCTCAGTGAAGATCTACACAAGCGGGAGCTTCTTTGACGAAGAAGAGGTCCCACCCGATGCTAGGGGCAGAATTCTCGATTTGATTGCGGAGGACGCCCGAATTGAAGAAGTGGTCATCGAATCACGACCTGAGTATGTGAGCGAAGGCGTGCTCTCTGAACTGAAGGAGCGCCTGAAGGATCGTGTTGTGGAGATTGGCATGGGATTGGAGAGTAGTAGTGACCGGGTTCGGTCACTCTGTGTCAACAAAGGGTTCTCATTTGCTGACTTCCTCTCTGCAGTTGAGCGAGCTAGGGTTCGAGGCATAGGGGTGCGTGCGTATGTTCTACTCAAACCCCCGTTTCTCACAGAAACGGAAGCAGTTTTGGATGCCAAGAAGACGATTGGCGATGCGCTGGCAGCAGGTGTAACAACGATATCGTTGAACCCCGTCAACATCCAGAAGAACACGCTAGTCGAGCAGCTCTGGAAGGGAGGTCACTATAGGTCTCCCTGGCTCTGGAGCGTGCTAGAGGTGATTGAGAGCGCTAGGTCTGCGGCAGGAAACGAGGTCAATGTGATATGTGATCCTGTGGCTGCAGGAAAGCAACGAGGAGCTCACAATTGCGGAAAATGTGATGAATCTGTTGTGTCCGCCATTAGGAGGTTTGTGCTCTCTCAGAATCTTGAGGATCTGAAGGCTCCAGGGTGTGATTGCAGAGGTCTCTGGCTTCATTCGAGGTACCACGAAGACGTGGCGCACCTTGTCCACCAGTAGCAGCTCACCGTATCAAAAACATCATAAACCACATCAAATCGTCTTTGCTGCGATTCTCAGCTTTCGGAGTAGAGAACAATGTCCAAATACATTACTCGAGTCAAAGTTTGGTTCTACAGTGAGGGGGCATCACCTTCTGTCGTGATGACGAAACTGCTGGATCTTGGATTCAAGCCCATCCGAGGGGCCTACGACTTCGTCTATGAACACGGAAACAACGATATTGCCGAGGAGGACATTGGCGGCGCGATCATTGAGATAGCGAACGCGCTCCATCACACTCTGGCAGGATTCAAGGTTCTCTATACTCTGGATACGCACGAGACCTCAGAGATTCCTGATCTCATCCCCTTGGAAGACATCGATGAGGAGCTCGAATCCACCAGAAGGGAGCTTGCAGAACTAGAGAAAGAAGAGTAGAAGGGAAGGGCAACGGCATGCTCCGATGCCCTTCGCCATCTCAGTTTGCCATTAAATTGATGATACTTCTGGCTCTCGGCGTTCGTACTCGCCATCACCCTTCACAGTGACTGTGATCTTCTTCTTGTCACCTGGGTTCATGCGAGTCCAACTCCAGACCATCTTGGTGCCATCGCTGACCGGATTCAGGGTGGGTTCCTCGTCTTCTGGCTCTGTGGAGACATACTCAAAGCCCGCAGGAATCCAGTCTGAGACCTCGATGTTCTCAGCAGTCACTTCACCATTGTTTGTGACGACAAGGACAACGAGAAACTCGCCAGCACCTGACCCCTTGTTGATCGCCTTCTTGGTAGAGATTGCACGTTTCTTGTAGATTACGCCGATCTTGTGGCCGTCCTCGGGGCTCGCCGCCTCACAGGGAATGCCGGCAGGATAGGTGTTTGCA
>JAEOUG010000008.1 GCA_016839445.1 Candidatus Thorarchaeota archaeon | reverse complement strand
GGTCAGGTGGCTAGCGGGGCGCATTTTCTGTAGATAAGTAACATGCCCCAATGTTACTATACATGCCCTCATTACAACTCCCCCCTCCTACCGAAAGCCTCACTGGCTCTGATCACCAACCCATTATCTTGTCGGCCTCCCCCAACAGTTTATGTAGTTCATTGGTGACGAGTGTCTTCGGTCATGTTTCATGGCAATAGACAAGTCAATCCTTGACCTTCTGGGAGTACACATCATCTTCGCTGTAGTCACAGCGGCGCTGCTCTTGCTGCCTCTCGGACTGTCGATCAACGTGCTACTTCTGGTGGCTGTTGTCTTCTACAATGTGCTCATCCCAATGATTGCCAAGTTACGTAATCATGAGGAGTGGCTTGAGATCTGGATCTTCGTTGCTATGCTCAGCGTCCTGCAGATTTTCCCAGACTGGTTCCTCGCCGAGGGATTGGGTGTACTGAACTTCATTGACAAGAGCCCCCCAATGGTAGGTGCCGTCCCCCTCTACATGGGAGGACTCTGGGCAATCCCTCTGTTTGTGATCGTCTACACGGGCAGCCGCGCTAGAGAGACGAGAGGCGAGACCGCGGGGTACTTCGTCGTAGCAATCCTATCACTTGCGGTTTTTGGATTGGCAGAGGCCACGATGTGGATGCTTGGTTCATGGGAGACCTTGGCACAGGTTGTCGTGGCCAATGTCGCTCTCTACATACTCGTGCCCGAAGTGATACTCGGACTCACAGCACTCAGCGCATGTGAGGAGAGCAAGTCGAGCGGCCTTCCAACGAAGCTCCTGGCGGCTCTCCGTGTAATGGTAATCTACATCGGGAATGCTTCGCTGTTCTACCTCATTGTGGAAGTGCTTCTCTGACCTCATCGGCAAGGCTCAAAAGAAATCAAGACCTTCCAAGACCGGTGCTTATGGATGGACTGGCCGGAAGGACTCAGGATTGAAGACGTGGATGGAGCGAAGAACATCGTCGTGGACTTCATTCGTTCCTATCTGGAAACGTCGAAATTGAACGGAATAGTCATGGGTCTGAGCGGAGGCATAGACTCAGCTCTAGTGGCCTCGTTGGCTGTGGAGGCGCTTGGCCCAGAGAGGGTTCTGGCAACAATGCTTCCTGTCAGCGCCGAGGCCGACAGCGAGAATCTCGCAGATGCGGTTGCACTTGCGGAGAATCTTGGGATCGAACACGAGCTCTTTGAGCTGGGTCCAGTTCTGGAGCAGTATGAGAAATTGGGTCTCGACCAGCTGTCGAGAGGGAACCTCGCTGCAAGAATGAGGATGGCGGTGTGGTACATTCGTGCAAACCAGAAGAAGAGGCTCGTGATAGGCACTGGCAACAAGTCCGAGCTGTTCATGGGATACTTCACCAAATACGGTGATGGCGGAGTTGACATGCTCCCTTTGGCCAATCTATACAAAGTGAACGTCAGGCAGCTCTCCCGGCACGTAGGGGTTCCAGAGAAGATTGTGAACAAGGCCCCCTCAGCTGGACTTTGGAAGGGCCAGACAGATGAAGGCGAGATGGGAATCAAGTATGATGATGTGGACCGGATCCTGTATCTGATGTTGGACAAGGGATTCTCGCGCGAAGAGACCATTGCCTGGGGCCTAGACCAGGATAAGGTGGACAAGGTTCTCCATATGATGGAGATTTCTCAGCACAAGCGAGACCCACTTCCCAGACCTAAGAAGCGATTGCCCTAGCAGACACGCAGAAGCGAACTGCTTTATTCGCACAATGTACTGATGTGTTGATGCATCGGTCTCTAGTCCTCGCGTTCATGTTCATTCTCGTCCTACCTCAGACCGTAGTCTACACTGAGAGGCAATCCTTGGTAAGTGGCGATTGGGACGAGCAGGTATACGGCACAGACCTTGCAGAAGCAGTCTATAGAGAGGTCTCTATGGAGAGCTACTTCGGCTTCGTGAGGAACCTCTCCGAGATGGGCCCTCGGTCTATTCACGATGAGACCAACGTTGTAGTTCGCGATTGGATCATATCGAAACTGGAGAACCTCTCAGAGAGCAGACTAGAGATTGAGGTCTGGGGCTACTGGGAGAGCATTATCGCCAAACTCCCCGGCAGTGCAGGTCCTGACGCTCCGAGTTTCATGGTGGGGGGACACTATGACACCGTACCGGGAGCTCCTGGAGCTAATGACGATGGTTCAGGAGTGGCAGCCGCCCTAGAGCTAGCACGGGTTCTGTGTCAGTACAATTGGACTACGGACATCTACTTCGTCTTCTGGAACGCAGAAGAGTACGGCCTGCTAGGAAGCAGGGAGTGCGCCCCCATCTTCTTCGAGGAAGAGATAGACATTGCCATGTACTTCAACATCGACATGCTTCTCGTACAGGATTACGACGCCCCGCTAGATGAACGTGTTATCTTCTTCTACAGCACAGACTATGTGACGCCGCTGCAATCATCCGTCTTCACAATCTACAGCGACGCCCAGTATTGGGCAGACCTGACACGTGCCATGGGTAGCAACTACGATAGTCCGGTGATCAGACCAGTTCCTCACACGGCGCGGGAGGTCTGGAAGCACTCCGATCATTATGCGTTCTGGACAGAAGGATACAAGGGAGTCATCTTCGCCTTCGAGAGCGCAATCAGCGACTCGGCATACCACACGCCTGATGACACCTGGGACAATCCCCTGTATGATTACTCCCTTGCCGCTTCCGTAGTGGCGAGTATCGGGGCAGCGATTGCATACGCACAGGGGCGAACACTGGGACAGCCGAGACTCGATAGATACTCCCTCATCATCGGTCCCCACAGTACACAGACAAGGCTCTTTCCCATGACCCTCCGGGCCAACATCTCACTCATGGCCACAACAGATGATGGAGGTCACCTCGAGTTTGAGATTTTTGACAGTCTACACTCGCGCCTAGGCTCGTCAGAACCCGGATTGACCAGCATGACGGATCTGGAAGTGCTTGAGGTTCACACCGAGAGGCTTGGCCAACATGAGGTCACTGTCACCAACAACGGGGGTGTCGCAGTCGAGGTCGAGATTGTGCTTGGCTACGACACGGATCTTGAAGGTGACTCTGTTCCAGATTCGGCGCAGGACTGGTACAATCGGTTTCATGCGGACTCGGACCTGGACCTTCTTCCCGATGCAATCGAGATGTCTCTGAACACCAACCGGTTCAACAATGACTCGGATTTTGACTCAGTGGACGACTACAGCGAAATCTATGTCTATGGGACCTACCCCTTTTCTGCGGATTCCGATCGAGACAATCTCCCTGATTCATGGGAGATCCAGTATGAACTGGACCCGATGGACAGGGATGATATGCTCCTCGATCCCGACTCCGACAGGCTCACCAATATCGAGGAGTTCAGGGAGGGAACACATCCCCGATGCAATGACACTGACCAAGATTCTGTAATTGACGGACTCGAGGTTGAGGTGTACCATACGAATCCCCTCTCACAAGATACAGATCAGGACCTGATGCCGGACAGGTTTGAGATAGACAATGGTCTCGACCCCACGGTTGACGATTCCGCAGAGGACCTAGACGGGGACGGCGTAAGCAATCTCGACGAGTATCTTGCAGGCACAGACCCCAACAGCCCCATGGGATCTTCTGGACAGGGAAACGAGCTTCAACTTCTCGCCTTGACGGCCACTTCAGTTTCACTTGTGGCCCTGGTCACAGTTCTTGTTTGGCGTAAGTGGAGTTAGCACTCCTCGCCTGAGTGTATTCGATCTTCGGCAGCCAGACGTCGACCCTAGCGCCCATATCCGGCTTCCCCTCGACGCGGTCAACAATGGCAAGCCGCCCTCCGTACTTGGAGGCAATCTGAACGCACTGGTGAATGCCAACGCCCCCAGAGCGTCGGTTTGGATTCAAGAGATTCTTCTTCATATCATCAGGGATTCCAGAACCATTGTCTGAAACGGAGATGATGTAGCCCTCCTGGTCTTCAGAGAGATCAACCCACACCATCTTCTCATCGCTGCTGTTGTGTCTCACCGCATTAGAGAGCAGATTGAGAATGAGGTTACTAAGGAATCTATCAGCGTGGACAATGGCATCCTTCGCCGACACTCTTCTCTCAATCCTCACATCCTTCTGATCCTCAGAGAACAGCTCCAGGCAACTCCTGAGAGTGAAACTCAGTGAGGTCTTCTCCAGTGGGGTAGAAAGGAGGTTGGCGGTACCCTGTACCGTGGCAATCAGGTCGCTACACTCGACAACTGCATCATAGATATGATCAAGGAGGTTCTGTTTTGAGGGATCCAGATCGTCAGTTGCCAAGAGGTCCGTCGCTATCAGGATGGCTTGCATGGCATTGCGAATGTCATGCCCGGTGATGTCTTGGTAAAGAAGCGCAACCCCATGGGCGGCTCTGGCATCCTCCTCGGCACGCTTGATCTCTGTGACATCGCCTATCACAACCACAACTCTCTTTCCATCCTCGTGAGGATTCAGCCGCACTGATGACCATACCTGCACTCCGTCTCGATCGTGCGGAAACTGGAAGGCAAGTCCCTTCTCAACAGAGAGGACTTCGTCGAACAACCTGGAAATCTTATCGACCACGCTGGTTGGCAGCACCTCTGAGAGATGTCGCTCCACAAGACTCTCAGAGGAACTGTGTGAACTGACTCTGGGGCCGTAATGCTCGGTAATCTGGCACTGAGTGTTGAGGACCAGGATAGTATCAGTAAGAGACTCGACCAGCGTCCTGTGACGTTGCTCTGACTCCACGAGAGCCAGCTCAGCCTCTCTCCGCTGACGACGTTCTCCAGCCTCAACAATCTCACGCTCAACGGCGGGCACAAGTCTCGCCAGATTGTCCTTGTTGAGATAGTCGTGCGCACCGGCCTTCATCATCTGTACCGCAATCTCATCAGAGATTGCACCGGAAACTATGATGAACGGAGTGTCCAGTCTCCTTCCTCTGACGAGTGCCAGAGCATCATTGACTGTGAAACTTGGCATCAGATAGTCGCAGAGGATGACATCCCAGGGACCCTCGTCGAGGGCACGATCCATCTCTTCTGCACAACTGACCCGAGTTGCAGAAACAGAGAGACCTCCCTTTCGTAGCACGCGCTCAACTATGATTGCGTCGTCTTCTGAGTCTTCGACCATCAGTACTCTCAGGTTAGCGCTCAACTCTCACACTCCCCTCTCGGACTCACATTCAGGACAAGCCAATACAGGCCAAGTGTGCGAATGGCTTGGACGAATTGATCGAAATCAACTGGTTTCTGTATGTAGCTGTTTGCTCCAAGGTTGTAGCTCTCACAGATGTCTTTGTCCTCTTTCGACGATGTGAGAATGACAACAGGTAGGAACCTGAGCGAGTCTTCAGCTCGGACGTTCTGGAGGAATTCGAGGCCTCCCATCCTAGGCATCTTGAGGTCTAGAAGTACGACTACTGGCGTGTCATCAGTGTTCCTTCCCGAATACTGCCCTTTGCATAGGAGGTAATCCAACCCCTCAACGCCATCGCGAGCCACCACAACTTCATTCAGTATGTTAGCGCGTTGTAGTGCCCTTAGGGTAAGCAGTACGTCGTCCGTGTTGTCTTCGATTAGGAGAATCTTCTTTGATGACAATGGATTCACTCTCCTGCCAATGTGAAGTAGAAGGTGGAGCCTTCGTTGATCTTGCTTTCCGCCCAGAGTCTACCTCCGTGCCTGCTGATAATGCGCTGAACAGTGGCTAAGCCTATGCCTGAGCCCTCGAACTCTTCAGACGAATGCAACCGCTGAAACGGCTTAAACAGTTTTTCCTGATATCTTGAGTCGAATCCGGCGCCATTGTCCCGTACGTAGAAGACGACCTCACCGTCTTGGTTCATGGAGCCGACCTCAATCCGTGGATCTTGTGTATTCCTCGTGAATTTCCATGCATTGTCTAGCAAGTTCTGCAAGGCCAGCTTCATGAGACGACGGTCGCAATATGCCGGAAGGGCATCAGACATGGAGATCTGCACACTTCTTTCAGGCGCACTTGAAGTCAAGTCAGTGAGGACTTCCTGTGCAAGAAGCGTCAAATCAACTGGACTCCTGTCCATATCGGCTCTTGTGACCCGTGAGAGACCAAGAATGTCTTCGATCAGGGATCCCATGTGTGTCGCTGCGGCCCGGATTCTTCGTAGGTAATCCAGACCTGTCTCGTCGAGCCGCTCAGAGTAGTCCTCAATCAGGGCCTTACTGAACCCATTCATCGTCCTGAGAGGGGCTCGTAGGTCGTGGGAAACTGTGTACGCGAATGACTCCAGTTCCTTGTTTGCCGCGGCCAATTCTGCAGTCCGCTCCTCTACTCTCTGCGAGAGTTCCGCGTTCAGCTTCCGTACTTCATCCTCGGCTCTTGCACGCTCGGTTACGTCAAGGAAAGATGCCACCATTGTCCTGGCGGAGGTCCTGTAGGAGTGAACTTGGAGAGCCACGCCAATCTCTCCGTTCGCCTTTCGAAGGTGCTCTTCCGCAAACCATGTCTTGCCTTCCTGCATGGTTTCTCCATACTTCTGCAGCACCCTCTCCTTCGTCAGAACTGCGGCGGATGGCCAGTCGATGCTGTCGACTGTCCTGCCAATCATTCCGGCATGCTCTGACCGCATGAGCTTGTCTGCTGCAGGGTTTGCATCCACCAGCATCAGCTTGCCCTCATCAGTGAGCTCCAGCAGATGCATGGCTACTGGTGTCGACTCAAACACGCTCCGGAAACGAACTTCGGACTCCCTCAGTGCCTCTTCTGCGCGCAGCTGCTCGGTCACATCTGTCAGCATTGCTACGGTGCCATCAATCTCGCCTGCGTCATTTCTGGAAGGGACTGCAGACGTCCTGATGTTTCGCGTCTGCCCATCTCTCGCAATCATTCTTATCGTGTACCTTGAAGAAACACCCTGTCGACGGACCTGTGTCTGTTGGAGGAGACCCTCGAGTTCGTCGGGGTGGACCAGGTCAAACAGGCTAGCACCCACCAGGCTCTCTGGTGACTCGAAGCCCAACATGTCTGCAAGTGCCTGGTTCGCGAAGACGATTCTCTCGTCTAGATCTGCAATCCCAATCCCCTCGGACATGTCCGTCAGCAGTTCTCGGTATCTGCGTTCGCTCATCAGAAGAGCCGCTTCTGCCAGCTTTCTCTCAATAACTGTCGCGAGCATGTTAGAGATCGTTGAGAAGAGGTCTCTGTCGTCATCTGTGTATTCTCGGGGCTCCCTCGTCGCGAAGCTGGCCACGCCTACCAGATTGTCCTCTTCATCCAAGATGGGGAGTGACACTGCAGCCTTCGCGTCGAGTTCCCTCAGTCGCTGAAGATATGATGGCCCGTCGGGATCCTCTGGCACTTCAGAGACTAGATGGGGTCTCTTCTCAAGGGCCGTCTTCACCATCAGATACTGCCGAGCAAGCTCTTCAGTCAGAGGCAGGTCCTCTAGAACAAGTCCTGCAGTGTTACCGGCCATTGCGCTGGGCTGTAGTATGTTCTCTTTCTCGTCGTAAAGCCTGAAGATCCCGAATTCGAATCCCAGTGGTTCCATAAGACCTTCGAGGATGATCTGGCCAAGCTCGGTAGCATCCTTTGCCCGAAGTGCCGCCTCGGCTATGTTCTTGAACACACTGCGTTCTCGCGCGAGCGCTTCGTTGGCCAAGTGTCTGTCAGTGACATCACGGACGACAACGACAACTCTCTTCGCATCCTCAAGCGTCGAGATGTTTGCTGAAAACCATCTCCTGCGATTACCGACTTCAAGGCTGTAATCGAGTGACTCGCTAAGTCCTGATTCCCGTGCCCGCTGAACCTTCTCTAGATACTCTGAGGAGATGCTCTCAGGAAGCACTTCTGATATGTGGCGGCCCAAGTAATTCTCAGGCTGTGTGAAGAGAATAGCTTGGTTTCCTGTGAACACGTCCTCGTAGCGGTCATCCTCGTCGTGGACTATCACCAGATCCATCATCGATTGCAGGAGCATGCGGAACCTTCTCTCACTCTCAACAAGGTCTTCCTGCGATTTCCTTCGCTTGGTGATATCCACCAATGAAACTTGGACAGCAGGTTCGCTCTGGTAGATGATGCGCCCTGCATTGAGCTCGACCCATATCTCGCTCCCATCCCTCTTGACCATGCGGATCTCCTGCGTAGCAGCTTTCTTCTCGCCATCAAAGGCCGCCTTGAGGAACTGAAGCGCCTCTTCTCTGTCATCATCGTGAGCAAGTCGAGTGACCTGCTCAGCGTCCATTGCGAGGATATCCTCGGGAGAGTATCCCAGCATGTCGGCCAACCGTTCATTCAGGAAGGAGACAGTAACAGAGCCCTGTGGAAAGATGGCAATCCCAAGATGCGACTGGTCTGCAATGGCTCTGTACCTCGACTTCTCCTCACGTAGCGCGTTTTCAGCCTGAACTCTATCTGTTATGCTTGACGAGGTTATCATCACGGCCATCACGGATGCGTCTTCCTTGATTGGACTGAGCTGCAGCCTGTGCCATGACAGGTTTCCATCCTTCCGCTCTTCCGAGACTTCGAAGGCTCTCGGCAGGCCGTCTCTGAACACAGTCTCGAGAGAATCAGACAAACCCTCTCTGTACGAAGAAGACACGAAATCAAGAGCGGACCGACCCCTGAGGCTACTCAGGTCCCCCTTCGTGAAGGCCTGATTTGCATAGCGTATCCTGAAATCACGACCCACCGTCATGATCTTGAGAGAGGCCTGGTCGATTAGTCTGAAGAAGTCTTGCTCGGTCTCCGCCATGGCGATTCAACTCCATATGACTGCTTGATAAGAACCCGATTCACTCTATAAAGCAATTATCCAGACGGATTTGGAATAATTAGATGGTGGTCGAACCAGTCATCCGCTTGTGTTTCAGTATCTTGAAGGAACTCAGAGCAATGACACAGAGCGAAACTACAGAAATGGTGACAGTAGCGACCCCTACTAGTGTCAGCGTGAGAGGAGTTCCTGTTCCGCCCCCAGTAGTAGTGCTCTCTGGATCGACACCATACTCGATCACTATGTCATCGACTTCCGTAGTTGTCCATGCTCTATCCTCAAAGGAGGTAGGGACAATCACTATGCTCATGATTTCCCGGTTGCTGCTAAGAGCAGAAGGGGGAACCAGGAAGTCGTTCAACTCATACGATACGAATGACAGTATCCCCAACTCAGGATGTCGCCAGGCAGCTAGGCTCACGTTGTTCCTACCGGCCCCATAGTGATGGAATGGCTCTAGGCTTGGCGTATAGTACGTGAGCCCGTAGCTTGGGGAGAGATACGGGAATTCGGACTGACGTACAAAGAAACGGTACACGGGCGAGTACCCGGCTGTACAGAGGTAGACCTCCAGGACTCCACACGCCTCATACTCCTCCCTCCAGATCCCCAATCGCGCAGACACTCTGAACACCCGATATTCCGGAATCGGTTCCGCCAAATCATACACGAATAGGGGACCATGCCATCCGTCAACTTCAGTCTGCATTCCAGGAAAAGTAAGTGTGCTGCCGTCGGAGTGAACTTCACCTAGCACAGTGGTTCTTCCGCTCCACCAGGGAAGAGCTTCCGCCACATCCTCGAAAGCAAACCCAGAGACGTTTGAGCAGTCAATGTGGCATCTCTTTGTAGGCGCTTCAGGCGTCTTGTAAATCAGCCTGATATCGTATACCTTGAGTTTTGTGTCAGGGTAGCTTCTGTCGTCGAGATGAACAAACTGGATGCCTATGGAGGATATAGCTCGATCCTGTTCGTATTCGATCTGGCTCATCTGTGTTTCAGTCGATGTCTGCACGGGCGAGTAGTATCTGACACCGAGAACCGGCCAGCCTACTACGTCGTCATACCACCAGACTTCCTCGCCTTCCCAACCTTCGTCCATCCATCGGCCGTATGCCCATTCTCTGCCATCACTGTGGTAGTGTACGTGCTCCAGAAAATGCGACCTGGTCACTCCGGACCTGGTGACGCGCCGCCCTTCTTCATCGAATAGATAGACATGAAGATGCCCCTCTTGGGACAGATAGAAGTCGGATCCGACATCTACACTGAACTGCACAACACCAGACATCGGAACAGAGTGAGGCAGGCTCTTGACGAACAGAGGTCCATGGGGTTCATCAACGGGCTGAGGAATGGACGCAGCAACAAGGGACCCATCGACCGCGACCAAGTCTCCGAAACCGGTGATCGCATACTCGACATCGTACGCACTGCCTTCAGTCTCCTGCCGCCATCCAGACGCAGTATTGCAGTCATCATGCCACTCACTCAAAGCCCTGCCATCTTGCTCCTGGGACAGAAGCGACGCACCGGATTGTGGTGAAGCTAGTACGGCCATAGATAAGAAGACAATCACCGCTGCAACTAGCATACGGCTCTTCATCATTTCCAGGGGACCCCTCAATCAACATCGGCGGCATAGACCTGTGACGCGAGGTGCTTGAAGGCTTCTACTATGTTCTCTCCACTTGATAGACGTACGAAGAAGAGTGGCACAGTCAGCGTGTCAGCAACCGATCGCAGTGCCTCAGTCTGCCCTTTCACCAGTCGTCTGGACTTATCAACCACCATGATTGAGGGCAGTCGGCGTCCGACATGTAGATTCACGGAATCAATGAGATTCGATAGCTCGGCAGGGAGATGCTCACGAGTGGGTTCTGCGCACAGGACAATGCCTGAGAATCTGCAGAAGTAGTCCTTTGGCTGCAGCGTCTCATACAACTCCCAGACCCACGGCCCGTGAAGCTCGAGGTCCAGTTCGACTGTAGTGAATCGGCCACCCGTCGAGAAAGTTACGAGCTTCGTCCACTCGTCATCTGGCCATGGCTGCGATAGCGACTCCTTCGCAATACTTCGCGGATCTTCTAGCTCTCTATCCAATAGCTTGGCACAAAGACTGAACCCCAGTTCCTCGTCCCCTGCAACGATTATGCGATATGTTTCCGGCCTTGAAGACAGGTCCAGCACCCCCTGCTATCGACCAAACATGTGGCCGACATCACGCAGAGTCTCTATCCACTAAGACCGTATTCAATGTATTGAATCGGGGAGGATTCCAGTCTAGGGTTCGAAGATTCTTGACTCACCATCATCAAGCACTATCGCTTCACAATCGCAGACTAATGCAATGTCATCCCCATAGGCATAGACGAAAAGGGCTGCATTGAGCTCAGTGGTGTGTATTGGAATGAAGTAGTCCGGCTGTATCTTGTCAATGGCATCAACCACTTCTTCGTTGTACATTGTCTGGCATCCGGGACCGATTGGAAGCAGTGCAACATCGATGGTTCCAGTTAGCTGCTCGTACTCTGTGATGTTCTTCGAATCACCTGCATGGAATATCGTGAAGCCATCGATGTCCACAATGTAGCTCGTGTAGTTCATCTCTCTCGGATGACTTGACTCATAACCCTCAGGAGCAGTGGTGTACATGTAGAATGCTGTAATCCCGATAGTGCCCACTGTCAACTGGTCACCGGGCACTACGCCAACTCCGTCGTGTGTTGATATCGCATCGGCCATGACTTCAGGAAAGACGTTCACAGTTCCATCCTTCTGAACTAAGCTGACATTGGACTCCTGGTAATGGTCCCCGTGATCATGGGTGATGAGAACGGCATCAGCGGGGAGCTGTGTGTAGTTCTCCTCAAGGTTGATTGGATCGATGTAGATCCTCAGGCCCTGGGCCTCAATCATTACACCTGCATGGTCCAAGAGCGTGAGCTTGATGGAGTTGTCCGCAGGTCCAGGTCCATAGAGGATGAGGCCTACTAGGGCAGATGAAACAAGCCCAGCGACCAGAACTCCGGTCAGGGCTAAAGCACGGGTCCTCATAGCTCAGAGCGTAGCCTCTCAACCGGTAATAAGGCGAGAGTTCAACGCAGCTTCTTGCTGAAGATGGTCATAACTGACGGATTCGCATAGTGGGGCGGGGAGGGAACTCAGTATCATCTAGACCCGTTCCGAGTGTCCCTCCAACTGGCCAATTGCGCCAGAGGTCTGGGCGGGGTTTCTCACAGGTTCCAGTTGTACCTCAGTGTGAGAGTGATATCAATTGTCCAGGTATCAGTCTTTGATGAGGCCTCGAACCAGATGACCCATGTATAGGTGGATGCATAGTTCTCCAGGTCAGCGTAGGCTGCCACATCTTGGTCGACATAGTCAGCATCACCCATGAGATATGGGTCAAGCTCAGCCCACGTGGAGGCAGCATCAACCGTCGCCATGGTTGCATGGTATACTGCTACATGAATCGTGATTGACACGGAATCAACGCCCGTGTCGTCAACGGATATCTCGAATAGCAGGTCGGGTGGAGTTGTCGTCTGGACTTCAGAGCTATATACATCGAACTCACCTAGATAGTAGACGGGATAGAGGTTGACATCAGTGTTGTTGTAGTCTGCGATTTCGCGCTCCCCATACGTCGCAGGCGGAGCTAACATAGGTGGTACAATCACAATCAATGCAATAGCCACAACGGCGATGACCGCAACAACGGCGATGATCTTCACGGGACTGGACTTCTTCTCTGACGGAGGAGGCCCTGTCCCGTATTGAGGAGTGGGTATCTCAGTCATTCTCGTGCACCTCGGAAGCATGTTTCAGGCTCTTGGCTCAAGAACCTATTATGCCTTCCTGAATCAAAGGCCAAAACCCTGCAAGCCGGGCATCTCAGAGGACTACTCGAGAGTGTATTCCTCTCCTTCACTCAGAAGGACGACCTTTGTGTCAGTCTCCGCCTCGACTTTCTGTTTGAAGGGAGTTGGATCCTTATTCCAGAGGTGCATTGGAATCACGACATCTGGACGGATAGTCTTCACCGCCTCCGCGGAGTCCTCGAAGTCCATAGTGTACGTGTCCCCACTGGGCAGCAGTGCAACGTCAATCTCACCGAGCTTCTCCATCTCCGGAATGTGATCAGTGTCACCGGCGTGGTAGATGCGCTTCCCATCCACCTTGACGATGAAGCCGACACCAAGACCTCTTGGATGGAACGGCTCGCCAGGCTTTCTGAAGCGTTTGACATTGTACGCCGGTACAGCGATGATGGTTGTCTTGCCATCGCCCATCTGCATGAATTCTCCTTCAGCCAGTGGCCAGACTGACCCAGCCTTCTCAAGGGTCTTCTTGCAGGTAGGAGGAGCGATTATCGGCTTTCCCATCTTGCGTATCTTCTTGATGAGTTTGGGATCGCAATGATCTCCGTGCTCGTGAGTCACCAGTATTAGATCAGCAGACTTGAAGTCACTCTCTTTCAGTCCGGTGTTCTTTGTAGACGGATCAATGTAGATGATTTGATCCCCAGCTCTTATCTCGAAGCTGGCGTGTGCTAACCAACGGATTGTTATTCCCATGAATAGAACCCCTGTCAATGATGTACACTGGTCCATAAGTCTTTCACGGAAAGAAGATGCGAAGGACCGTCAGGCGCACTTGGGTAGGATGAGATGGATGACAAGCCTCGGATGTCGAAACCCGAGAGATTCGCAGAGGTCTATTCAAGAGAAGCTTAATATGGCGCAGCGACTCGCAATCCATCGCGTGGTGTGGAGAGAGCTTGGCTCTAACTGATGTATTCATTTCTTGGTTCCCAATGCTGTTTGGCGGATCCTTCCTTCTCTCTATAATCATCTTCGAGGTGAGAGAGAGGGGACACCTCAGGTTTGGAAGGGAGCCTGGAAAAGGAGCGGCCATTGGTCTGCTATTGATTCTGGGATTCAACTTCGTTGTCATCATCCCAATCGCTCTGATCATGTTCATCGCAAGCTTCACCGGATTCACATCCCTAATAGAAGCGGTCCTCACGGCGCTGATGGCCCTTTACTACATCATTCCCTCGATCCTGTCAGGAGTTTTGGCCTACGCTATCATGAAAGGGCTCTTCGATGGTTGGGGGATTGGACCAACAGGATTCATCTTTTCAGGAATCCTCTTTCTGCTCGTCTTGCTCGACAGGTTTGCACTCCTTGGTCCTGCCATCCCATGGATTGCTGACGCTGCGATACATCTGGTTGGCTTTGGCTTTGGCTCGATAATGATCTGGATCATCTTCGGAGTATGCCTGTCCAAGATTGTGTCGACGCCAAAGCAGGACCCTGAGAAGCCCGAACAAGAAACGACGACTCGAAAGCCAATATCGCAGGACTCCGTCACGGCCTTGGTGGTGCGCCTTGGCAGAAGAATTGCCGTAGATGGCAACAGGGATGCAATGCAGACACTGAGGAGTCTGGTTGAGAGAGGTCCTCCGGTACAGAACATGCTCCTGGCCGCAGGGAAGATTGTCGACGTCAATCTCAGAGGTGCCCTTGCAGGAGAAGACGTACACTATGCGCAACAGCAGCTCGAACCCTTGACTGGCCGGTTCGGCAGATTTTCCAAGAGAGTACGTAATGCAATGCTTGTACTATTACCAGTGGCCATGGTATCAGGCCTCGTGGCAGTAGTGTCGCTTTACTACCGAGAGATACTGGGGATCGGCTTCATGTTCCCGGCAATCATGATACCTGTGGTGATGGGAATTGCCGCTCAAGAGCTGTCGAGTTACGGACCCGGAAAGTACATCCCTCCATCAGTTAGTCTGCGGAATTCCTTCATGCTGACCGATAAGGAGTTCTCAAAGAAGTCTCGGTCCGACACAGCTCGAGTGAGCATCGCCCTTGCACTGCTCATCGGAGTACTGGCAGACGCGCTGACCAGACCACCCCTGAACATTGTTTGGATTGCTTCCGCGGGAACGGGTCTTCTCTTCGTGGCGGCCCTCACAAGCAGAGACAGGAGTCTACACCAGATACGCGTCGACCTAGACACAATGGAGCGGAGGGCCCTCGAGTTCATCGGCATTGACCCAGATGCGACCACTGAATCATTAGCTCAAGTCCCAGCATTAGATGTCTGGTCGCTTTCCCAGGACTTCGAGGAGAGAAAAGACGGCGTCAGGGGGCCAGATGAGTGGAAGCAGGAGCTTGAGATTCGTGGACACTCTGACTTCGCGAAGCGAGTCGAAAAGGGCTCCAGGGAGGCATATGCGGAAAACCAAGCGACATACTGCTACATGGGAGGAGGCGGTATAATGTTGATGTTCGCCCTGATCACGCTGTTTGCCTTCTCTTCCTTTGCATTCCTAGGAGGGATGGTGTACTTCTCAATCATCCTTGCGGTAATCGGAGCTCCGGTCTTTCTGTATGGTCTCATCCAGTATCTGCGTCTCCGTCCCTCAACCAAGTTCTACGGAATCAACCGGAAGCAGCTGACTGGGCTCCTTTCGATACTGGACCTGGATATCGCTGGAATAGACGATGTTGGGTATATCCACGATAGAAGCGCACCAAGTGAATATCAGGCGATTGGGATGAGTCTGCTGTTCAGGAAGATGTTCATCCGATCTGCCATGGTCAGGTTCCCCAATCACATCCCCTGGAGAAGAGAGGACCTGGACGCAATCAGAGAGACTCGCTCAGGTCATCCGAAGCTTGAGACCATAGCGCTTGTGGGATCCCTGCTGGTGGCGGGCATACTCTATGTCTTCCTAATGCCGCTGAATGTGTCGTACATGCCTTACTTCTTCAAGCTCATCTTCGTTGCACTTGCCCTGTTCATGGCCCTCACAGCAGTGTGGAGCATTGTGACCTACTACCGGGAGAAGCAGGCGCTTTCCTCCATAGAGCAAACAGGCGAGTCAACGAGCAACATCGATACAATGAAGGCAATCCTGGACCTTCTTCGCTCAGAGTTCCACGAACCGCTGAGATTGCTGCTCGTCGGCAACTACAGCCAAGTCGAGTACACAGGGAAGTCCTTCTTCACAACTAACGGGGTGGAGCTAAGAGAGGCAGTCCTCGTGCCCTCGTGAGCAAGTGGTTGATTAGTTGGAGTCAAGTTCGGTCAAAGGATCGATGTGGACAGTGAGCGAGATAGTGGGGGCACGTTCTAGGAGTTCCTTCTCGAACCGGTCCACAATGTCATGAGCCGCTCTTACACTGAGTTCATCCTCAACAGTCAGATGGACTTCTGCGAGGACACGCGTACCCTGCCGCCGAGTCCTCAGGTCGTGATACTCGATGACCGAAGAGCCGAGCTCATCTAGGACTTGTCGGATGATTGCTTCCTCTTCGGGGCACGATTTGTCCATTAGACGGTTCAGTGATTTCGAAAGGATTCCCAGACCCATTTTGATAATGACTGCAGCAACCACAAAGGCGAGGAGGGCGTCAACTATGAGCCATCCAGTTATCTGGACAATGACAAGACCAATCCATACACCCGCTGAGGAAACAACATCCGATAGCAGGTGCTTCGCATCGCCTTCAAGAGCCACAGAGCCAGTCGCCTTTGAGGTCCGGCTCAGCATGAGCGATACCAGGGCGTTGATGCCTGAAGCCAATACTGAGATAACGATTGCCAGGTTCAGTTCCAGAAGCTCGACAGGCGCGAAGATCCGTCCTGCAGCTGTTAGCACAATGAAGAACGCCGCAGCCAGAACGAACACGCCCTCTGTGGCGCTTGATATGTCCTCGACCTTCTCATGTCCGTACTTGTGGCTATCGTCAGCAGGGCGTTCCGACACGCGAATCGAGAGGAGCATAATCGCGGATGCGACGATATTGACGATTGACTCAAGGGCATCGGAAAGCAGCGCCACGGAATTCGATATGAAGTAGGCGGCCAGTTTGATGCCGAAGACCGTCAGGCCTCCGGCAACTGCTAGATAAGCGGCGGTCTGCTTTCTCATGCTTTGAGTTGCACACTGCCCGCCTCTTTTGAGCCTTGTTGTTTGCCACATCTCCAGTTCTCGTGAGAACCGGAGATGTGATGTGCGTTCGGTTGCTTAGAATGGGGCGAAGATGCCTGCAAAGACGATCCAAGCAAGGAGAGTCTTGGCAATCAGGCTAAGCAAGATATACACGCGCTCCCCATAGAGATAGTCCTTCCACTTCCCCGTCTTCTTGTACTGGAGTAGCATGTTAAGGGCGAAGATGTTGAAGAGCAGGAAGTACAGCAAGATGATTATGTATACGAACGTTGGTGGGTTCGTTTCCGCCGCCTGGATTGCGCTGTAGAAGTAGCCAAAGAGGACCACCCACGGTGTGAAGCCAGACACGCACCCAAGTAGGAAGGGACTCCAGTTAGTCTTCTCAGTGTACTGGTTCAAGACCTCCATAAGATAGCCAAAAGCAATCATCATTGCGTTGAGTATGACTATCATCACTAAAGACCAGAAGTCCCAGATACCGAGTAGAAACGTAATCAGGAAGATCATGACAGAACTCGAAACGGAATACTCATACCATCGATAGGGGTTCATTCCTTTCTCCAGATTGGCCACATACCTCTCATTCAGGGGGAAAGCAATGAGGAAGTGTGCTAAGGCGGACATCAGCGGGAAGGATGCGAGTATCACTCCTATGTTCGTCAGTGTGAACAGCACCGTCGGCGTGGGAGTCACGACAAAGAAAGGGTCTACTGGTATTATCTCGAAGTCGAGATATATAGTGTAGACGTCAAGTGACCATTCCAACGTCAGACCGAGGAACAGCATTAGGATTCCAGTGACTAGGTGGAGAGCTCCTGCAGCAAGATTCACTCTTTTCAGGTAGGAGAACGAGATAGGCGAGCTAGAGGAGCTCCCTGTACTCTCTTGACCGTTCATTTGAATCAATACTAGTACTCAGACTTCGATATTAGTCTGATGCCCCTCGCGAGATTACCCCCGGACCGACCCATTGAGCTCCTTCAGAGCCTGCTCCTCAAGACCTGCCACGGTTTCCAGAAGCTCTTGTACCTTGGGCACGAATTCTCCGTAGTGAGTCACCTCAGATGCTGCAGCCTCATCCAGAAGAGCAGGCACTTTGGCTGCAAGACGTCCTGCCTTCCTGATTGAAGCCAGACCTTCGGTCTCCATGAGTTCGTTACACCGCCACTGAATTCTCCGAAGCTCAGAGAGCGCAGAAAATTCATCTGGCAGCAGGGCTTCAGCGATTGACCTCCAAGTTGACACAATCCTCTCGAAGTCCTGTGCAGCTCTCAGAATACCATCATTCTCTAGGAGCCCACCAGCTTCTTCGAGGAAGTCCTTGTAGATCTGACGGAATATCGCGCCACCAGAGCCACCCGTTTCGATGTATATGTAGTGCATCACAAGGGCGTGAGCAAGATTTCGCGCATCGGGGATGATCTTCTGGTACCTCCCGAGTTCTTTGCTCCACTTCTTGATCCCTTCTATGCCGAAGTTGGAAATCGGCGGGTTCAGGAGTGCTTTCACGTTCTCGCGGATTGCAGACGGGATGACATTCTGCAGGGGAGTGAGTTCCTCCGGCAGCGTGAATCGCACCATCTGGTTCATAGCTGGAAACGGTCTGAACTCCGATGAACGTGCTCTCTGAAGCTGTACAAGAGACATTGTAGTCGTGCCATGAAAACGGTCCGAGATGTACGCCAGATCCCTCTGTTCGTCTATCCCGAAGACGAGGAAATTGTGCTCGCCGAAGTGATCGTCCTCTCCAGTGAGCAAGTGGTCAAGATAGGCCATGTCAACACATACGAGGGCAGGTTGGTCTTCTAGTAGAGTTTCCTTGAGAAACAAGTGTGCCTTCTTCACGCTCTTCGTACGAATAGCCTCGAAGTCGCCTCCCAATCTACGCGCAGCCTTACCAAGGATACCGGGGAATTCTCTGCAGTCAGACCGATTCATTCCCCCGATGACTGGGTATGTCATCATCTTCATGAACCAGTAGATGAAGCCCAGGCCTGCCGAAATCCCTACCAGCATCGGTTCACTTATGTCATGCCCGAGATGGTGCATTAGACGCTGCATAGCACTGGTCTGGCAGTTCCTACCACCACCGAAGTGCTGGAAGTCCAGTACTATCTGATCGCTTCCAATTCCCGCAGGTTCGAAGTCCTTCTGGCTCATCTCTCGCTCCCAACTCTAGAAGAAGGACCGGCCCTGTCCGTCCTCCTCAAACATGACATCATCCGGTGTGAGGCCCTGCGCTTTGATGCAGGCCCGGCAGATCATGCCACCATCCATGGTCATATTGTGGCAGTAAGTGCAGACGGGCGAACCGCACTCTTCGCACTCGAATAAGTCATTATCAGCTGCTTCAAAGCCACATCCCCGGCAAGCACCACCAGTCTTGGATCTCTGTTCCGCCATCCCGCCAAGTATCCTCTCTGCTACTTCTCTATCTTTGTCCGCCAATGATGACTCACATCCTCTCAGAGTAGAGGCATTCAGCTATTTATTTGGGCGGACCAGCTGTGATTCGTGCCTTGAGCTCATCAACCTCAGCACGGATTCCGTGTATGTCCTCCATCCACCAAGTGGCCCCTGCGTCGCGCCAAGACGTGAGCTTCTCGTAGTCTTCTTCAGTTCCTGTGCCCGAAGTCTCCCCACAGACAACGACATCATAATCCTTCAAGGATCCGCGTTCCGCCTCCACTATTCCCAAGATGTACTTCAGATGGTCAGGGGCAAGTGGCTCTGGCCATTTGGAGTGAACGGGGTATACTGCGTTGTAGCGTGCAGCTCTTCGGAAGGGAGCTGTTGCCGGGTACCCGCCTCCAATCCAGAGTGGGATTCCTCCCTGCTGATACGGCTTGGGCAAGAAGGTCATCTCCCTTAGCTGATAGTGTCTTCCTTGATATGAGAATGGTTCTCCGGACCACAGTCCCTTGATTATCTCCAATCCTTCGTCTAGCTTCTGAGCTCGAATCGCCGCGTTGGATTCTTCAGAGAAGTAGTCGAATTCAACGTCAGGAGGGGCACCAATGCCAACGCCCAGAGTGAACCTTCCCTTTGAAACATGATCGAGCGATACAGCCTCTCTTGCCACCTTCCAGGGCCTCCTGCGAGGCAGAGGAGTGATTCCTGTGCCAAGTCGGATCTTGGTCGTATTGCAGGCGATTGCAGTCAGTGCAACCCAGGGGTCTGCGAAGGGTAGAACCATGTCCTCCTGTTTGAACACCAGCATGTGATCCCACAGTATGAAGGCGTCCCAGCCAGCATCCTCAGCGATGGCGGCATAGTCCACGAGAGCGTCAACACTTCCAAACCAACCGAAATTCGGGATGTTAATGCCGTATCTCATTCTAATTCCTCTGGAACTGTGGTCAAGCAGTGGAACAGGACCTATCGAGGGCACGATATGGAATCTCTACTCGGATGCTCCGAGAGAACAGCATCAATCTAGAAGCCCAGAAGCGACTCTCGTTTGGCCACTGAATCAAGCATGCCCCCGCCGTCAACGTTGATTACTTCGCCGACGATGTAGCTGGCAGCATCTGATGCAAGGAACACAATCACCTCTGCAATCTCCTCCGGGCGGCCAGCGCGCTTGAGAGGCACCTCGACTTCGATGTATCTGTTCACTTTGTCGTCAGTCCATCCAGATGAGACCTCACCCTCGGCCCACGTTCTGATGAGCCCCGGAGTGACACAGTTGACATTGATGCCATATGGTGCCAAGTCACCGGCAAGACCCTTAGTGAGCCCTATGATACCAGCCTTGCTCGCAGGATACTGCACACCCGACGAGAGGCTACCATTGACTCCCGCACCAGAAGATATGTTGACTATCTTCCCTGACTTCCGCTCAATCATTGACCTGGCGACTGCTCTGGCGCAGTTGAAGTATCCAGTCAGGTTGACTGCAAGCACTCTATCCCAAGTCTCATTGCTGGTTTCAGTTACCAGCGCGTATCCACCCGACACATAGGCGTTGTTCACGAGTATGTCTATTCTGCCGAAACGGGACAAGACTTCTTCAGTCATAGCATCAACAGCCTGTCGATCCGCGACATCCACCTCAAAGGCGGCAGCCTGCAATCCCTTCGCCTCGAGTTGGTTTGCCACACGTTTGGCTCCTGCGCCATCGATGTCCACAATGACGACTATGGCGCCGCGCTCCGCGAACGCCCATGCGGTGGCTTCTCCAATGCCACGCGCAGCTCCTGTCACTATGGCTACTCTGTTCTCGAAGTCCATATCCTATTCACCGACCATTATCGAGCGCTGTTGAACCCTCATCCACTATTAGAGAATAGCGGAAACAATGCAAGAAATGCGAAGACTCAAGATATCGTGAGACTAGAGGACCTGCGATTGATATGCCCAAAGAAGAAGTCATTGACTACGTGGACGGAATCAGGTCCCTACTTGTCGAGATTGCAGACTGGATGCACAAGAACCCCGAGCTAGCGTTCAAGGAAATCGAGGCATCCAGAAGACTGGCGGAGGAGCTGGAGAAGTCAGGCTTTGATGTGACTCGTGGGGCTGCAGGCATGGAGACGGCCATAGTTGCCCACCATCCCAGCACATCCAAGGGGCCGACCATAGCCATCCTAGCGGAATACGATGCATTACCAGAGATTGGTCATGCGTGTGGGCACAATCTAATCGCAGCCTCTGCGCTTGGCGCCGCACTCGCCGTGGCTTCGGTGAAGGAGAGAATTCCTGGACGGCTTGTGTTCCTGGGCACTCCGGCCGAGGAGGACATTGGCGGCAAGATAGCCATGGTGGAAGCTGGGATATTCGACAACATCGACGCGGCGATGATGTTTCATCCCTCTGCAGGATACACTCTGGTGGGTCGGAAGGGTCTTGCCCTCACAGAGGTGAAGATCGAGTTCCACGGCAAAGCTGCACACGCATCAGCTAGTCCGGAGAAGGGTATCAACGCACTGGATGCAGTCATTCAGACATTCAACGGAATAAACGCGATGCGCCAACACATCCAGAGCAGTGCGAGGATTCACGGCATTATCGATCACGGAGGAGTCAAGCCGAATATTGTACCAGAATTCGCAGCAGCTTCCTTCTACGTCCGAGCTGAGGATGATCACTATTGCAGTAAACTCGTAGATAAGGTTAGGAAGTGTGCAGAAGGAGCTGCTCTAGCAACAGGTGCGACCCTGAGCTTCAAGATAATCGAACCTTCGTACAAGTCAAGACTCATGAACAAATACATGGGTGAGGCATTCGTGAAGAATCTGGAAGCCATCGGCGAGCCGCTCATACCAATTCCAGAAGGGAGCGGCGCAGGTTCTAGCGACATTGGCAACGTGAGTCAGGTCGTGCCAGCAATACACCCCTACATCTCAATCTGCGATAATGATATTGCAGGGCACTCTCAGGAGTTCGAAAAGGCGGCATCTTCGGAGAGGGGCCACCAGGCGATGATCAGCGCCGCAAAGGCCCTTGCCCTTACTGCGATTGACCTGCTAACAGACTCTAATCTAATGGATAGAGTCCGCAAGGAATTCGAGGATGCGACTTCCAGGACTAGGTGATACGCTTAGTTCGGGTTCGATGGTACCGAGTTGTTGTTCTCTACCTCTGAGAAGGATGGCTCAGGGGGCTTTCCTTTCACTCTCCATCCCCGAAAGGCGAACTGAAGCGCGCCTGAGCGAACTATGACCCTAGATGCCAGTATCCATGACAGCAGTATTGCCAAGGGGAAGTTGACTAGGAACAACGGAGCACCCGGGTACACCGTGAGGTACTGCCAGATGGCCAGTCCGCTGAACAGCTCTATGTTGGTCTGGATGATGAGTGGGTGTATCTCATAGACTTCCTGACCGAATTCGTTGAATCTGGCCGCAAGACCGCAAATCTTGGGACTCCGCGTGCATACGTAGTATGAGACCACGCCAACGACGTACGTACCCACAACTCCTGTCAGAAGATAGGCATACACGGAGTTTCCGTAGATGCTCTCGCCGATGTTGACATAGCCATTGAGCCAAGCCACTGCGACGAAAAGAGTCAGAGACGCGCCAACACTGAGAATGTCAAATGCAGGGCCTATGCTCCATGATCCAGTGCGATTGTGCTTCCGTATCTCTTGGCCCACCATCATAAAGGAGAGCGCAACAAGGACCGAGTCCACGCTCCATGGGATCAGACTGACTCCAAACGCAGCACGTAGCCAAAGGCCCAGAGCTGGAGATAGGAGGAGAATGAGATAGCGAACCACAGGTGGTCTATCGTGAAGATACTTGTCAAGGAGTGAGAAGAGAACGAGGGCGAAGAACATGGTCCTAAGGAACCAGAGATGTGTCACTCTTCCTGGGGGACCGTTGCCATACAGGGACCAGAAAACGAAGTTCGAGGGAGTAAGACCCACGTCAACCTGGGGGTATACGGCCAGATAGAGGAAAACCATGGCGGTGGTCAGGATGAAATACGGTATCATCAACGCCCTGAATCTGCCCGCAATGTACTGTCGGAGGTTGTCTCTGTGCTTCTCACTACTGTGAGCAACTCCATAGAGGATGAAGAACACCGGAAGTACGAAGCCAGTCAATACCGCTGTCAGATCGTCACGGGGAGTGGAATGTACGAATATCACCGTGAGAAGGGCTGCTGCCTTGGTGAGATCAATCCATGAAATCCGCTTGCTTGTCACATCTGGTTACGTCCGGGCCTCAGTCGGTCATCCAATGGTGGTGTTCCTACAACCAGTTCCGCAGTCAATCCTGAGAGTAGTATCCCTGGGGATGCATGTTATGGGCTTCTCAGTTTGGCCCCAAGCTCGCGTTTAATACTTGCTGGTCTAGATGCAGCGGTCCTGCTATTCGCAGTGGCTCTCTCAGCGATTCCACGACCAGATGTCGTCTATGATCGTCTCCTGTCGCACGCTGCCTTGGGCTTCAATCAGTTCGCGCAACAAACGGGCGCACTCTGAGTAGTGGTCATATGCCTCTTCAGTAGGCTTCCCGCCATCTCTATCGTATTCGAAGATCATATGGTTGAAGATCTCTTTGTGCTCAGAGATTGCCGGCTCGAGACTGTGAAGGAATAGGAGGGTTTCCGAGGCGTGGTTTCTCACAAGATAGTCAGGGTCTCTGGCCACTGACTCATAGAGCGACTCGATGACCTCAGTTGTGGGGAACCTCCGTAGTGACAGGGCGGCTCTAATCCGAGCAGACCAGAAGGGAGAGCGCTTCAGAACGGCAATGACCTGTGGAACGAACTCATGGTTGCCCCTGATTATGCATAGCGCCACCGCTATCTCTACGGCCAATACGCCACTGCTGCGTTGAAGGACTTCCTCCAGATGCGGAATCGCCTTTTCTGAGCGTAGTTCGCGAAGACCAATGGCCGCGTAATGGTCACCCTCTTTGAGCGACTGAATCAGCATATCCTCAGCCTGGTCTCGTTCCTCCCCGACCAACCGGGTGACTGACTTCTCATTGATACCATCATGCCACATCATGTATGGATTGCCGTAGTAGTTGTCCATGAAGTATTTCCATTCGTCGCTCGGCATGTTCACACATCTCGCCGCATAGTGTGACCACCTATTCTCTATTTCCCTTCCTACAGGGAGTAGCCAGCACTCGCATTGTTGCTCGAGACCATATCTCCTTATGACGATTCATCAATTAATCAAAAAGGGAGAGAACATGAACAGATCGATTCGCGTTCTAGTCGTATCCGCCCTCTTGCTCGTTGTTTGCATGAGCAGCCTGGCAGTAATCCTCTTCATGAACTCTCAGAGGGTTTCTATCAGCTTTGTCCCAGAACGTGCGAACACGACACCAGGAGAGACGGGATGGTTCCTGGTTGAAATCGAAGCCTCAAGAGACATCGTCACCTACGAGGTTGCCATAGAGACTAATGCATCTGTTGATACAGACTACACATACTGGCCCGACACACCCCTGCTCGAGGTGTTCGTCTACCCAAATGAGAGCCACGTCGAGTCTTGCATAGAGATAGAAGTGACATTCTCCTCAGATGGTGTTGCCGCTCACGATACTGCATTCCTGTGCGTGCTCAACTGGACCTTTGAAGAACTCGAGGAGGTCATCGAGAGGCGGGACGTCTTCATAGATTTCCTCGCTGCTAATCATGCTGAGTTCGGCATTGACAACGCTACGGTGTGGACACCCATCTACAACTGCGCCGGAATCCTGATTGTAGGGCATCATCTCTTCAAGTCAGCCGAATGGGAGATGGAGGTCTCTTGGCACGTGATGATTGCACCTCATGACTGGGTGACTGTCTATCTGAGGCACCGAGGAGAAGCAGCACCTAGCTGGGCGGCGACTATCGAATCATGGAGTACCGATAACCAGACTGTACTTGAAACCACCCCGCCAACAGAGATCTATCGGCCAAGGTAGGATTAGAGGCCAAGCATTCTGACCAGGCTCGGACAAGCCGAGCTGAAAGAAAAAAGGCGACTTGCGTCCTGGAGTTCAATGGCACGCCGAGTAACCACGAAGGAAATGACGATGAAATGGTTTGAACGGTTTGCCGCAAGTCTGCGGCGGCACACAGACTCCCATACCGAAGAGGCCGTGGCAACGGGCTGGAAAGACCTTCCAGAGGGTTCAGGAAGACGTGCCAGAGAGGATCGTGCGCGCTGGATAAGCTCAGCAATGGAGAAGCTCGACACGACCTGCAGCGAGGAGACCAGGAATCTGGTGATGATTGACACGTGTCCTCATTCATATCCGAAGAAGAGGATTCAGGAGATGCGGGCCGAACTCAAGCGGCTGGGGAGTATCGACAAGCTGATTGAGCTGATGCGCAGCGATACATCTTGGGGCGGCGGGTCATTCTATGACTATCCTGCCAGAGAAGGCAATGTCATCTACATCACGAAGGTACCCTATAGCCCAAGGAAGTACGAAGCTGCAACAACCGATGAGGAGAGACGTCTTGCATACTGCCACTGCGGTCTGGTGAAGAACTCTCGGGAGAAGATCTCGCCGACCTTCTGCTGCTGTTCAGGAGGCTGGGTGAAACAGCTGTGGGAAGGGGTCCTAGAACAGCCTGTTGAGGTCTGGTTGCACGAATCAATTCTGAAAGGAAACGACCAGTGCACACATGCGGTTCGGATTCCATCGAATCTACTCTAGAGCAATGTGCTAGGCAGAGGGGTCAGATTTTCTCAGTGGAGGAAAGAACCGACCAGTTTCATCCATGTAGCGAGCGTATTCATCGCCAAAGGTCTCAAGCATCATCTTCTCTTCTTTCCTAGCCACAAAGGGAAATGGTAGAAGCACCAAGACTGCGAAACCGATGACCACTATGTTTGCGGTGAGCAACGATACGCCGAGTGAGAAGCCATTGAGAACGGTGTACATCGGGTGACGGACCTTTGCATACGGACCACTCTGAATGAGCATGTGCCCCTCCTTTATCTGCAGACAGGCCGAGTACTGTCTGTCAAGAGTGCTGTGAATCCAGCCTAGCAGTGGGACATTGGCCAGCGCAAGAGCGACCCCTGTCCAACGAAGGAGATCTGGATAGGCAGCAATCTGTGACCAAGAGAAGAACGAGAGGCCAAGAAGGTAGAGAATCACTGACGCGAAGTACCCCAAGATGGCAAAGGACATCGCGGCCTCTGCAACTCCAAACCTCTTCCTATCCTCGACATCCTCCGGACCGGAGCGCCGCGGTTTGACGAAGCGATAGTAGCCTCGAACGCTGAAGAAGAGAAGGTAGACCGCTATGAAGAGGAGCCTGTAGAGAATCGCATCCGCCATTTCTATCTTGAGGACTAGTGTTCAGTTCTGGAAAAGACTATCGAAGCAAGCCGTCTAGACAGGGGAGTGCACTCCTCGCCCCCTAAGTCCTAGACCTCCTCCTGGAGACTGCTGTGACAACGAGAACCAGTGCGCCTCCGAACCCAACTACGCCCACTCCGACCAATCCCATGTCTACTCCTGGCGATATGAGAGTGATGTTCTCCAGATTCATCATGTAGAAGCGATATTATGTCAGCCCGTCAACGTCTGGCGTGAATGGGTTCCTGGTCAGCCAATCCCCTACCTTGTACCCATCGATTGCGTATCCTGACTGGTTCTGGAGTACTCTCTTTCGTGGCATCACACCAATGCCGCTAGGTCTGCTTTAGCATCCTCACAATGGCTTCTTTGCTAACGCTCATACCCCTGCCTTTTGCCAGCTCCTGGAGAGGATACACCATGCCACAGTTTTCACACTTCAGAGCGGAGTATATCACGGTCCCCATTCCAGCATTCAGTTCATGGATGACAAGCGACCAACGCTCAGAATTACAGCTCTCACACGATATCTGCATACATTACACCAAAACTGACAGAAGATAAACTCTGGCTAGGTCAATCGGCAATCAGCCAAAGAACTGCATCGAGCCTCCTTTCGCGAGCATTGGTTCACCACACCTGATCTTCAGGGATTCAGTAGAACTCCTGGCATGACTTCTTGCCCATTGCATCTAGGGAACTAGAATCGGGGAAAGTAGCAGCCATCCGCCCAGTACTAGCTCGAATATGAATATGAGAAGACCTCCCAATCCCCAAAGCGCCTTCGAGCCAGGCCTCACTAGATAGTAACCACTGCCTAGCAGATAGGTGATACTAGCGGCACCACCAAACCATCCAATAATCTGCGGCATCACTCCGTAGACTAAGAACAAGAGAGAATACGCCAACGTACCGATGGAGAATAGGATCTGCGCCACTGCGAAGGTCGAGTTCTTCGATTCAAGAATTGAGCGAGTCAGATCTTCTAGTCGCCCTCTTTCCGAACCAGTTGTGGTTGCGTATTCCTCTGCCACGCTGACGAGACCCAAGTAGTTCCTTTTGTTTCTGGTTTGAATCAAGCCTTCCACTGATCGGCTGAGTAGCCAGACAGTGCCAAGCAGAATGTTGTATGAGCTGAAGGCAATGAACAACGTAATAGCGAGCAAGACGATGGCAGCATGCTCAGCCATCAGAAGCGATACGCCGGTTCGAAACCGGCTTGGGTTCTCATTAATCCACTGAAGTTTGGCCTCAGCATCCAACTCACTAAACACATCATAGTCGTACTTCTGGCTCGCAACGTTTAGCGTGACTATGATGAATAGGAACAGAAGTCCAGATATCTCCTCAAACATAGAATCATCCTCTCACTATCGCTCGCCGCAACTCCCTTCCTTCTCACCCTCTGAATTCCTCGATTGCCAGCACAAGAGTTAGCAGCGGGAAAATGTAGTTTGCGACGGTAGCCCACCATATGGCAGTGGGGTCGTGCAGACTCGGATTAGGAATCGCTTGAGAGAAGTACACAGCCATGTAGACAGATTCCATAAGGAGGAGGACGATTGACAACACAATCAGTCCGCCAAGTGCAACTCTCTTCTTGCCCAATAGGAGAAGTGCAGTGAGTAGACCTATGATGCCATAAATCATGAAGACGGTGAAGGCACTCTCCAAGTCGTTGTAGTGGAACTGATCCAGTCCGACTAGATACCCTCCGAAAAGGAGGCGAAAGATTTGAATCACAACCAATGCAATCGTAGCTCTTGTGAGACCCAACGATGCCTGACTATCGGGTGTGTCCATTTCCTTCACTTCCTTACAACACAGTCACTCTTCATGGGCGGAGAGGCCGGAAGTGTCGACCCCTCTGAACATCAACCAGACAGCCACGAATATCTCGTTGGCGATGATTGGCAGAGCAAAGATGGCTCCAAGTGCGCCGATGTTGATGCCTGTGTATATCAGGACATTCATCACGGTGAGCATGAGGACTGCAACGAGGCCCCAGAGAGAAACGTAACGGGGCACCAGGTCTGTGCGATACAGAATGAAGTAGAATATCAGTCCTCCAAGGATGAAGAATACAGTCAGCATCTCCATGTACCAATGCCTACCTGCAAGTATGACTTCTCCAAGAGTTCCGAAATAGTCGCCCACCATACCTGCGTCTAGATACTCCCGACTCAAGTCGATGAGGGACAGGGCCTTTGTGCTACCCAGAATCGAGAGAAGTCCTTCAACACCCCTGAAACCAAGGTATGCCAAGGCAACACCCTCATTGTAGCGCTTCAAGATTGGGTACAGCATCACTGCAATGCCAATGACTGCAATGCCGTTTAGGGACTCAAGGATCATGCCAAAGCCAAGCTGTATTGCATTGGGATAGGCAAGAGCGAGATAGTCCCCTTCGAGAATTGATCCTGCGACTAGCGCACCCAGTATCAGCCCCACGTAGCTGACTACATAGGATATTCCTGCGATTCTTGCGTTTCTGTTATCAGTGTCCATGCGAACTCTCTCTCAGAGTGAGGGTTACATCCTGTAACCATCCGTTCTTGCCCCGCAACGCGATGTATAAGTCTTCCCACCATCCTACGAGTGCCGCAGGTCAGAAAGGCCACTCCTAGAAGGACTGATTGCGTGTGGCCGTTCTAGCCTCCAGATTGCTCGCATCTCATTTGCCTTGGCCTTCATCGACCAGACTGAGGACTACGTTGCCCTTCTTCGCTCCACTCTCTACATGCCGCTGTGCCTCAATGACGTCTTCTAGAGGATAGACTCGATCCACGACGGTCTTGATACTGCCGGCCTCAAGGAGGTCGCCCAAGTACTCCAGATCCTCCTTCTTGGGCCATGTGGCGCCCCCGAGGACTCTCTTGTCACTTCTTAGTGAAACCCAGCGTCCGCGAAGCGACGTGGTGAGACTGCCGCTGGTGAAGATGTATGTCCCAGCGGGGGCAAGAGTCTGAATAGCAGCTGAGAAGGGGGCCTTGCTTGGCAAATCAAGGATGAAGTGGTAGGACTCGTCTCTCTTGGTGAAGTCCTCCTTGGAGTAGTCCAAGGCCACATCCGCTCCTATCGATCGCAGCAGCTCCAGTTTGTCTGAGCTATCGATGGCGGTCACGTGTGCCCCGAAGTGCTTGGCGAGCTGCACAGCATAGCAGCCAATGGTGCCGCCCGCTCCATTGATGATAATCCTGTCGCCTTCCTTCACTTCTCCCTGCCGGAGATAGTATAGGGCGTCCATCCCTCCCACAGGAACTGGGGCTGCTTCAGCAAAGGAGATGCTTGCTGGCTTCTTCGCAATAACCACATCGTCAGAGTTCCCAGGCAAGCAGATGTAGTCGGCATAGGTTCCCATATGTGTCAGACCGGTGGCCGCGTAGACTTGATCACCCTTCTTGAATGAAGTCACACTTGCTCCGACCTCCTCAACCTCGCCGGCAAGCTCCATTCCCAGTGTTGTGATTCTGGATGGTCTTCTGATTCCGATGTAGGCTCTCATCACGAACTTGAAGAGGAAAGGCAGTCTCAGCTCACGCTGTTCGCAGTCCCCAGCAGTGACGGTTGTTGCGTGAATTCTGATGAGAATCTCATCATCCGTCGGCCTAGGCTTTTCAACTTCGGTTAGCTCAAGAACCTCAGGGGGCCCATACCTTGTCCACGCCACTCTCCTCATGATTAAGTCCTCTCTCTAGTCTGCGGATGACATCGTTATGACGACATTACCCCTCTTGTGCCAGGTGTCGGCGTACTGATACGCCTCGACAATCTTGTCCAATGGATAGGTTCTATCAATGACCGCACGAAGTGCCCCCTTCTCAATGATATCCTTCAGTTCGGTGAGTTCATTGACGTCCTCCTTGCCCTGACTGCCGATGTTCAGAAAGACTCCGTTCTCCGTGAGTGCAGAC
Source organism: Candidatus Thorarchaeota archaeon (assembly GCA_016839445.1). Classification (GTDB taxonomy): domain Archaea; phylum Asgardarchaeota; class Thorarchaeia; order Thorarchaeales; family Thorarchaeaceae; genus SMTZ1-45. Next base: position 2,099 of record JAEOUG010000008.1, on the reverse strand, counting down.
TTGCTTGAACGCCGGGACAGCTTCTCGACAGCATCAAAGATCACATCGTATTTCTCTCCAGCCTGAGTGAAGTCAGAGATGTGATAGTCAATCAAGTGATCGCAGCCAATGGACTTCACAAGCTCGAAATTCGATTCGCTGCACACGCCTGTCACTTCAGCTCCCCAGTACTTGGCCAGCTGTACTGCGAATGTGCCAACGGCTCCCGAGGCGCCGTAGATCAAGACCTTCTGGCCCGACTGAATGTTGGCGCGCTTCAACACGTTCAATGCTCCAAGGGCAGGAATGGGATAGGTAGCCGCTTCCGTTAGAGAGACATTGCTTGGCTTCAGTGAGATGATGGAATCCTCGGGGAAGCACTTGTACTCCGCATGTCCTCCAAAGCCAGTGCCAAACGTGGATGCGAAGATCTCATCTCCAACCTGAAACTTCGTCACATTCGCCCCGGCAGCCTCGACTCTGCCAGCTACTTGCATGCCGAGTATCTTTCTCTTCGGCCCCCTTATCCCCAAGAATAGACGGGCCATGAACCGCACGAACGCATTCCCCGGGACATCAAAGGCTCGCATGCGGACATCCCCTGCAGACACGGTTGTGGCTGCGATTCCGACAAGAACCTCGTTGTCCCTTGCTACAGGTGTCGGAATGTCCTTGACTGCCACCACATTTGGAGGGCCATACTTCTCATAGACTACAGCTTTCATCTCGTCATACTTCCGAATTGGTCTGGGCATTCAACAGCTTCATAAAAACCTCCTCTTACGGCGGTTGCTTCGCTGGGGAGACTTATGTGCCCGATACGAGGACAGGTGAACCGTGAGAAATAGTGAGCATCCGGAGAAGACCGTTCAGATTCGATAGAGACCTTGATCAGGTGAGATCATTCCTACTTGATGTTTTCAGAACCTCAGACGGGCTCCACTACTTGATTCCAACCAAAATCGAGAACGAGAAGCATGGCCCCTGTGGACCAGATCATAGCCCTGCAGATGATGAAGCCATCAAGATATGGCAGCTGGAGGGCAGTGAATCCGATATCCTAGCTGTATCACATCGCGGCTCAGCTGGCAACTACCACATTGAAACCCGCCCTGACCTCAAGCACATGGAGAGAGAGCTCTTCATGGAGATTGAGAAACTGGAGAGAGAGATTCGTGACCAACAGCAGTTCCGGATACTCATGTATACGGTTGACCCCGATTCCGAGAGGATCACGACCCTTACGGAAATGGGCTACGAAGACTATGGCCTTCACGAGTACAACTACACCCTGCCCAAGGATGCATTGATACCTGGCAACCCGGCACCCGAGGGTTTCACAATCCGTGGTCTCAGAGGAGAGGAGGACTATCCCGGCTTTGTCGACGTAGTCGGGTCGGTCTTCGAGCACTGCGGTGAGCACATGACGGTGGAGAGAATGAGATTCATGGCTGAGGCCGAGTTCTACCGTGATGACCTGCACCTGGTGGCAGCAGACGAGGATGGCAGGTTTGTGGCTTTCTGCTTCTATCGCTTCGACCCCTTGACACAGATCGCTGAAGTTGAGGGGGTAGGAGTACGTCAGGAGGTCGAGGCCCTTGGACTGGAAGAGGCACTTCTCTCAGAGGGAGCTAGGCGAGTCCGAAAACTCAATCCATCTCTTGTCTGCTCAGTGGAAGTCGACATTTCTGATGACATGAATGGATGGTTGGAGTCCGCAGGGTTTCTCCGTTCCGTGACTATGAACATGTGGGGAAAGATGATCGACTAGTACTGGGACGACGTACCCACACAGACATGACTCTTCACCTACCTCCACAGATGTTCAGTGAAGTTGTGGAGATGTTATCGCCCGGAATAAGGAGAAGAGAGGGCGGACCGGATTCGCAGGCTCTGCCCCTTCGTTGGCATCACTAGACGTGAGGAAGCGTGGGTTATGACTCTGACTCACGCTTGAGCCGTTCCTTCTCCAACTCCCGGAGCCGCTTCGCCCGTGCATCCTGAGCCTTTTTCGTCTTCTTCTCATTCGACTTGATTCGATTCTCTGCATTGGAGACCTCTTTGTCGCGTCGCTTCTCAGCCTTCTGCAGTTCCTTCTTCGCTTCCTCGAAGTCTTTCTT
>JAEOUG010000075.1 GCA_016839445.1 Candidatus Thorarchaeota archaeon | reverse complement strand
GCGTGGGTCTGACCCGTCTTTTGGGAACATATCGGACCCAGAGGTCTTCCCGATGGCAAGAATGCATACAAGGCGCAAGGGCCAGTCTGGAAGCAAGCGTCCCTCGACGCTGCGCGTCCCAGAGTGGATAGATAAGGAAAAGAACGCTAAGTGGGTAGAAGAGAAAGTAATCGAGCTTGCCAAGGCGGGAAACACTCCTTCTATGATTGGCATGATTCTGCGAGACCAATACGGTGTTCCCCTTGTAAGAACCGTCAGCGGTAAGAGAGTCATGGATATCCTGCGCGAGAACGAGCTTGAGCGAAGAGTTCCAGAGGACCTTCGCAACATGATTGCTAAGGCTACGACAATCCGCAGACATCTTGAAGACAACAAGAAAGACTTCGTTTCGAAGAGAGGACTCCAGCTCGTAGAGAGCAAAATCCACAGGCTCTCCAAATACTACAGGAAGAAGAGGGTTCTTCCATCTGACTGGAAGTACAGCCCGGACCAGGCTGCAGTACTTTTGAGATAGTTTTATCATCCGGCTGCATGCCATCTGCCCTGTTATGAGCCGCAGGACTAGATCATCAGCATCCCTGAAGTCCCTAGTGAAGAAATCGAATGAAGTCGAAACCAAGCTGGCCAGGCAGGTTCTTGTTCAGTCCTCCCCCGAACCAGCCGCCCTCCTAGCCAGCGCTGTTCTATGCAGTTCGCTGAAGCGAGCTGGTCATCTTTTCCATTTCTCAGTTTCTCCCCCTCTTCTAGATACTGACGTTGTCAATGAATTGAAGGAGCAGCACGACAAGAAATCATTGCTCTTCGTGGGAGTCTATCTCCACGGCAAGAAGCGACTCAAGAAGGGGACTGGTTATCCGCTATTCATCGGGGGTTCCTGTGAGTCAGAACAGGCTGGTGAACTACAGATCGGGGACACTGATACGACGGCCGTTTCATCCTATGCATTTGCCAGTGCTCTCCTGAAAGTCGAAGATCACGAGCTGGGCCTTGCGGCAGCCGGAGCACTCTTGGAAGAGGGTTTCGAAGATGTGAAGACGAAGGCCAATCAGGAGATAATCGAGGCTGCTTCCCAGGCGAAGTTGATAGAAGAGCGAAAGGGGATTAGGCTTGTCGGAGTAGACCGGCTGCAATTGAGTCAGGTTCTCTTCAGTAGCACGCGTCCGTATCTCCACGGGCTCAGCGGAAACAGAGCCTCTTGCGATGAAGCACTGAGTGAGGCTGAAATCCCTTCGACCAAGTTCAGAAGTCCAGTATCAGAGCTCACAACAAAGGAGCGAGAGAAGCTGGTCAGAAGTTTGGTGTCCCGAACTGACTCGACTTTTCTGGGCAAGGACTTCGTTCTAGTCAATGAGGGCAGCCACAGCCCCCTGAGGTCGGTCTTCGAAACAGGAGCAATGCTGGAGACCGCTTGGTCTATGCATGACTTTGGAACCGCGTTTAGTGTCCTCCTTGGCGACAGAGGTTCATCTCTTCGTGACCTGCTTGACTCGCAGAGCTCGCACAATGAAGAAGTTGTGTCCATAATAGGGAGTCTCAGATCCGCCTTGAAGACTGATGATAAGATATCAAGTCATACTGATTTGGATTCTCAGAAGGACTCGGTACTCACTGATGTGGGCCGTATCATATTCGAACAGAGTCTCGCATCCAATGAGGCGAACATAATTAGCCTGTCTAACAAAACGAATACCGAGATTACGTGGCGTGACCACGAGATAACCTCGTCTCTAGTTCTTCGCAAGCTGAGTGGAGGTGAGCATGCACCAACTACAACCTCACACAGATCGGTAAGGTTTCCCAGGCTCGCCGAAGAGGACGCAAAGCGTATCATGGATGACATACTGAATCTGAAAGGGAGGAAGTGACCTGCACAGAGCCAGCATCACTCTTGAGTTTCAATCCAACGTCCAAGCCGAAACCGTTCTGGGAGCTATCACTCCGGACAACGAACCTCTTCCCGACGGACTGATGTTGGACTGCACGAGAGAGGACGCCACACTCAGAATAGTCGTGGAGTGCGCAAAGGGTATTGACACTCTTGGAGCTACCATTGAAGACATTATGAGCGCAATTGACCTTGCAGTGAGAACCTCTGAGTGTGTGAATTCAACGGATTCTGGGTAGCTATATTGACTCAAGTTGTGGATTGGCTTCAAGCTCGTCCGCAACAATCTGGGCCCTGTTTCGTGAGCGCTCCGCCATCTCTTCTGTAATGAATCCTCTTTGAACCGCCTTCTTCAAGAGATGTTGGTCAATGATTCTCGGAGGTACATCCATCGGCGCCTTGACAACATCAATCTCAAGATCTACGTACCTGATTCTCCCTGGGCTGCTTCCGTTGCTGGGGTACACTTCAACGCCAGTATTGATGTTGACGTATGTGCCCTTCAGCTCATCTTTTCTTGAGTAGTACTTTGTGACAAGAGTCCGAGCTCCTGGGACGACATGAGTCAAGGCGTAATCACCCTCGTCCCGTCTGACTTCCTCAGGATAGTCCTGTATCAGCTTCAACTTCCTGCTTGTATGCCGAAACTGGCGTCTAATCACGAATCCGCGGCCTGTTGTCTCCGCCACACGACCACGTGCAAGTACGATGTTCCTACCATCTAGCTTTACGTGCTCAACATTGATGGGGTCTTCAACCCTAGGCATGTCCTGCGAAATGACCTTCTCAAGCTTCGAAGTGATGTATCTTCTCTCTTCAGGCCTCTCTTCAATCACTAGTTCTGCCAAGTCGACTAGCGAGGCATACCCTGCGCTCTTGTAGAAGTGATGGTTTGCCACAGTAGACTTGATCTTCGCTCGTGTCTTGTCGAGAGCCTCCTTCACTTCTGCGGGAAATTCGATGTCCGCATTGCTGGTGCCCTCGAACAAGAGCTTGGGTACGTCCGACTCATCGTATTCTCTAAACACTCTCTGAGCAGTATCGAGAAGGTCATCTACTTCATCACGCAGTTCCTTCTCAGTCACCTTCTCCGCTGAGGTCCTCCACAGAATTCCCCAGTTGTCTGTATGCTCCTGTATTCTCCTGCCGAGTGTCACAAGATCCCTTCGTGAATCAGAATCCTTGATCTTCGTGCTAAGGCGGACTACTGGTTCGGGTAGAAGAACTGCAGCACGGCCTGGAATTGTTATACTGGAAGATAGGACTGGAGATTTCCTTCCGTAGTCGTGGGCGCGTACCTGAACCATGACCTTCTGTCCCCGTTGCGCTCCACGGTCTGGCAGCAGTCCTGTTATTGGCCCAAGGTCCACCTTGTTCTGCCCAGTTCTCTCATCACGTCCGAGGACCACACCTCTGTATACAGAGCTCTTCGCCACGCGCGGAGTTCTTGTTATGACACCGCCCAAGCGTCTTCTGAGGACATCTGCCAGTCGGTCCAATATCGACTCGTACGCTATGGCAACGATTCCCTGCAAGTCGCTTCTATCCCAGATGTCTACGTCCGGAATGTCGCTTCTGTAGGGAAGTCCGAACCTTCTTGCCACTTCTGGGGAGGGCTGCACGATATCGAAGTGATTCTGCAGCATGATTTGTGTCAACGACTGTGAGTAGATTCCGCGAATCCTCGCCTTTATCATGGGTGAACACTTACCCCAGCACGAAGTGCCATTCCTCTGCTTGGCTGTGAGCAGTTGGCAGTACAATCCATCATGGAGGCCTGATTGAGCTAGTCTCGAATCGGCTCCAGAAGGCTCGAAACGTGCCAGATCTTCGTTCGTGCATGATTCGGACAGTTCGGATCTTGGCTTGGCTCATCGAGGATGGATATCGCATTCTGTGCTCTCACGGCTGGAGAATCCGCCTCGGTCTCAAGGACGGTGATTGCCTCGTTGGCTGCTCTTCGGATATTCCTAGGGACTGAGGAATCCTCGGAGATTTGCCGCAGGAGGTGCTTAGACTGATCAATACTCTGCTGAATTTCGGGGTCCAACGGACTCACCTCTGAATTGTCTTGACGCACAAACGGAGTGCTAACAACACCGACCGAACCAGTGTGTGAACATATCAACGTTTTCATATTGACTTATAGAATCCACTAATCCTCTCAAGGGGTCGTCAATGAGTCGGCCTGAACATCGCTTATATCGAACTCAGCATTCTTCTCTATGGGTGTTCCAGATGACCGAACGGCGTGATGAATCAGTCAAGAAGATGGCCGAACTACTTAGACAAGGAGCAACCATGCTGTCAGAGGCGTGTCCACAGTGTTCCTCTCCTCTGCTTCGAGTTGGGCAAGACATCTACTGCGCAAACTGTGACAGGAGAATAGTCTATGCAAAGGCTGACGAAGAGAAGACCGCAGACGGTCAGCTCGTGAAGAGCATCCTGCCAGATCTTCGTGACACACTGATTGGGAAGCTCGCATCTCTCAAGCAGGTCATCGAAACTGAAACTGATACGGAAACCCTGACTCGGCTGGCGAATCTGATGGTACTCCTTCTACAGGCCCTTGAGAAGCTGGAGAGAATGGGGGAATAGACCCAAGGATTACTCCTTGGCGGTGCCTCTTCTGAGTCGAGCTCTCCTGGTCTTGACCTCTTCTGGGCCCTTCAGGACCTTGCTCTTCCTAATCTCACACTGTCGAATCGGGATGATCTTCTTGACCTCTTCATAGACCTCAGAGGCCAGGTCCCCCAGTACAACCTTGGTGACAAGCTCGTCGAAGACGTGCTTCTTAGCATGCGTTCGGATCACCTTCTCGATGGCCTTCCTTACAGCATGTTCCTGACTTGTCTTTGACCTGGTCGTTGTGAAGACTATCACAGATATTCGCATGAGGTAGTCGTCCTTCGTGAGAATCGGACCAATCCAATCAATGCGTGATGTTCCCCTCTTCACTAGTCCTCTAAGATAGTCAGAGCTCCACTCATGGCCATAGAACACCGTTGACGCCTGCTGTCCTGTGACCTCTAGAATCTTGAAGCGCAGCTTAACATGGATCCTGTCGAAGTCTCCGGTCAGGTCATAGAGCGTGGGGGTCACTGTACGACCGATGAGGAGATCCGCACCTCCTGCAGGAGTAGTACCAATCTCCTTGTTGTCGAAGTAGTCTGGTGCAAGGACCTGGTACCATGTCTTCTCTCGCCACTTGTCGCGAGTTCTTGCTGCAGCCTGTCTGGTTCTTGAGGACATCTGAATATCACACTCTCACTGGACAGAAAGCCCAGAGAATCACGTTTTGGACCGCCGGCGTAGCCGGTGAACCGCGCCGACATCAAACGAGTCGAATAAAAACATTGTGACATGAACTGCGAGTTTCTTCATGATGACACAACAAACTAGATATGACTTGACATCATCCCTGACACGGTGGAATAGAAGATGGATGTTGCCTGCAGCCGCTGTGGTTACGAAGAAGTCGCATTGGTACGAAAGGAGATGTTTGGCAGCGGCAAGTATCGTAAGAAGTGGCGTTGTCCGCGCTGTAGCCACACTTGGGAAACTGTTGAATGAAAGCCGAGTTGCCCACTGCTTAGCTTCTGCCAAAATGGTTAAAATGCAACCACAGGTCACACTGATTCACTACGCGGAGGTTGCCAAGCCAGGTCAAAGGCGCGAGGTTTAGGTCCTCGTCTTGTAGAAGTTCGCGAGTTCGAATCTCGCCCTCCGCACCACCCTCACTCACGTTTCAAGAAACGCTAATTACGAGGCTGCGAGCTTGTTCGAAGGGATACCAATGAAGTACCTCTTTCTTGCCACAGATAATAACAAGATGCAGCTCTACCATCTGCTTCTGAACGCCGTGAACTTCAAGAAGAACGGTCATGAGGTAGCTGTTGTCCTGGAATGTGCATCGCCTGCCATTCTCATTGGGATATCTGACGGTTCAATCAAGATGCCAGTCTTTGAGGAAGCCATGAAGCTCGAGATAATCGACCATGCATGCAAGGCATGCAGCGCAGCTTTCTCGGCAATGGATGCCGCCAAGGCTCTGGGTGTATCTTTGAAGGGCGACCTCAGTGGTCACAGCGATCTTCTTCCATTTGCAGAAGATGGCTACCAGATTATCAGTTTCTAGCACGCCAGAGAATGATGGCGCCGGGGATGGGACTCTCGGACCCAGACAGAGTGTCAGGGACTCT
>JAEOUG010000007.1 GCA_016839445.1 Candidatus Thorarchaeota archaeon | reverse complement strand
GCGTGACTTGTCCTGATAAGGAGTATAATGTCTTCACTGAATAGGAGGTCCAAGAAGTGTCAGACAAATCAAATCATGTCTATTCTGATGCACGAATCCTGCGGGTTTCACTCAGTGACGGAACCGTCGAGATGGAGTCTCTGTCAAAGAAGATGTATCGAGAGTACATGGGCGGTCGCGGTCTCGGAGTCAAGATGCTCTATGACGAGCTCCCCTCTGGTGTTGACCCCCTATCTCCTGAGAACCTCCTCATCTATGCTGTTGGTCCCTCTACAGCTACACTGGTTCCGACGGGTGGAAGAGTAGCCGTTGTGACGAAGTCCCCTCAGACAGGCACAGTCTTCGACTCGAATGTGGGCGGCTATCTAGGTCCGCAGATACGCAGAGCCGGTTATGCCGCCATCATAATATCTGGGAGGGCTCCTGCGCCATCATACCTTTGGATAAACGATGACAGCATCCAGATCCGGGACGCCTCCAAGATATGGGGCAAGGATACAGATGCGGCCACTGACCGACTTCTTGCAGAAACTGACGAGAAGGCTCAGGTCGCGGTGATAGGACCCGCAGGGGAGAACCAAGTTCTGCTCTCTGCAATCATGACAGACAAGCACAGGGCAGCCGGACGAGGCGGCGTGGGAGCCGTGATGGGCAGCAAGAACCTCAAGGCCATCGTGGTCAAGGGAACCCATGAGGTTGGTGTTTCTGATCGTGAGCGACTGAAGAGTGCTGTAGAACGAGCTAGACTGCTCATCAAGAAGAATCCAGTCACCGACAAGTCTCTTCCAGTCTATGGCACTGCCGTACTGGTCAACGTGATCAACGAGTTGGGGATGTTGCCTACACACAATTTCAAGGAGGGCAACTTCAATGATGCAGATGGAGTGTCCGGTGAGAAGATTCTAGAGCGATTCTTGGACAAGAGGTACAACTGCTATGGTTGCCCAATAGGATGCGGGAGAATAACCAAGATAGACGGCAATGAGATGGGCGGCCCGGAGTATGAATCTGTCTGGGCGCTGGGGCCGCAATGTGGCATCAACGACCTCGAATGGATTACATTAGCCAATCACAAATGCAATCTCCTGGGAATTGACACAATATCGGCAGGGAGCACTATAGGCTGTGCAATGGAGCTTGCTGAGAGAGGCCTTCTTGATACACAAATCAGCTTTGGCAAGACAGACGGGGTCATGGACCTGCTTGAAGACATGGCCCACAGAAGAGGCCTAGGAGCTGACCTATCTGAGGGATCCAAGCGCTTGGCCGAGAAATACGGCGCTCCCGAGGCGGCAATGCAGGTCAAGGGCCTCGAGATACCTGCCTACGACCCCCGCGGAGTCCAAGGCCACGCCCTGGGCTATGCCACCTCAAACCGCGGAGGATGTCATCTCAGGTCATATATGATCGGACCAGAGGTGCTGGGAAGCCCGGTACTGGTGGACCGTGATAAGACAAAGGGAAAGCCCAATCTAGTCAAGTTGTTCCAGGACCTCTCTGCTGCAATGGACAGCATGGTTGTGTGTCGCTTCACGAACTTCGCATGGACTGTGGATGACTACGCAGAGATGCTAAGTGCCTGTACCGGATTCGACATATCTGGCAAAGACCTTCTGGAGATTGGGGAGAGGATCTGGAATGTTGAAAGGCTCTTTAATATCCGAGAAGGCTTCTCTGAGAATGATGACACTCTTCCGCCTCGCTTCTTCAAGCCGCTACCTGAAGGCAATTCGAGGAGCCGGACCGTACATCTGAAGGAGATGATGACGGAGTACTACTCCCTGCGTGGATGGGACAGCAAGGGGAATCCCGCGAAGAAGACACTGGAGCGTCTCGACATCCCTATGAAAACAGGGAAATGAGCGAAAGGGAGCGTAGAGCTCGCAAGAATCGGAGTTGAGCTATCTGGCCAGAGGCAAGTCTAAGCAGAGGAAATTCAGGCGAGGGCATGCTCCGTATCTTGGCAAGATTCGTCTCTACTGGTGTGATTCATGCAATGTACCGCTTGTGGATGAACACGACTGCAGTACCTGCGGTGCGACTCCAAGAGAGGTGGGCATATCTCCGCCTGGGGACCCATTCCCAGCAATGCAGGGTCACCTGCAACGGGCAATAGAGACCCTCGACAAGCAGTTTGGCGAGGGAGTAGGGAGGACTCTCTTGCCCGCCAACAAGACCATCGTAATGAACAAAGTGGCCTCTCTGGATGCCATGTATGAGATTGTTGTTGACGGTTACATTCTGGGTCGTCTGAGGTTCGATATTCCCAGACTCAACTACTCATTCCTTCTCTCTCTTGAGGGTGCCCGAAGAATCGGAGCAGTCAGTAAGAGGAAGTGGGTAACCATGGAAGATGGCGTCCTGAAGTATCTGAAGGAGGGCGCCAATCTAATGCTGCCCGGAATCCTAGGATGCGATTCTGAGATTGAAACAGATGACGAAGTATGGATAGCCAACACATCAGGTCAGGTTGTGGGCGCAGGAATTGCCAGAATGTCCGGAGAAGAGATGGCTCATGAATCAAAGGGCTTTGCAGTGAAGGTGCGTGAGGTTGGAGAACCTCAAGATCCCCTTGTTAATCGGACCAATGCAGACTGGGACGCATCAGTTGCATCGAACGCGGGCCATCTGCAGAAGATTGAGGATGAAGCCGTAGACTTCATCAGAAGGACTGCTGAACGCAACCCTGGAGCGGCAGTGGTAGGTTTCAGTGGTGGAAAGGACTCGCTTGCCACCTACCTGGTGGTTGAGAGAGCCCTTGGTCTTAGCCCTCCCATCTTCTTCATGGATACAGGATTGGAGCTTCCTGAGACCGTCGAGTTCATCCGAGATTTCTCCAAGAAACGTGGAGTAGACATCATCGGCGAGGAGGCCGGCGATCGCTTCTGGGAGTCAGTTGATGTCTTCGGTCCACCTGCACGCGATTTCAGGTGGTGCTGCAAGGTGTTGAAGCTGGGGCCCGCCGCGAGTTCGATTGCCGATGAACTGGGCGGAAGGGTGCTCTCCTTCATGGGGCAAAGGAAGCTGGAGTCTTTCCAGAGGTCTGTTGAGCCACGTGTGACGGAGAATCCTTGGGTTCCAGGTCAAGTATCTGCGAATCCCATCCAGAGCTGGAATGCGTTAGAGGTCTGGCT
>JAEOUG010000074.1 GCA_016839445.1 Candidatus Thorarchaeota archaeon | reverse complement strand
GGAGAATCACGTCCCATCTGTGTTGAATGAAGTCCCGGAACTCCTGTATCTTCTTCTCATCCTTCTTTGGCTTGAAGAGGTGTGAGAACCTACCCTGCATCTGCAGGAACTCCTCAATGTCCTTCCTCTTCTCAGGATCTTGGTACCTCTTGCTGTGGCGGCCGAGGATGAACTCGTCACCTATGCGCTCGAACTGAATCCAGTAGCCGGTCTCAACAGCAAGCTTGCCAATCTCCACGCCCTTCTCTACTGGGTAGTTCCAGGCCTGAGGACAGGGAAGGAAGATGTGACCGAACTTCGGCCCCTCGAATTCCTGTGCCTTCTTGAACTTGTCATAGAGGTCAAGGGGATAGGCCGTATTGGCCGTGAACTGGTAAACAGGCTCGTGCGCGGCCACGATGAGATCCAGCATCTTCTCTGGCTCGGTCTTTCCAAACCAAGTTGTCGTAGTCTTGGCATGTAGAGGCGTGGCTCCAGAGCGTTGAGTGCCTGTGTTGCTGTAGACCTGATTGTTGTAGCAGATATACAGGAAGTCAGTGCGGCGTTCTAGAGCACCGCTTAGCGCCTGAATGCCGATGTCGAAGGTCCCGCCATCTCCCGCCCAAACCATGACTGTGGTGTGATCGTTACCCTTCGCTTTGAGCGCGGCCTTGACTCCAGAGGCTGTGGCAGCCGCGGCCATGAAGGCCGTATTCAGAACTGGAATGGCCAGCCCGCTCTTGGGCCAGAGAGACTGAACAACACTGGTACAGCACGCAGGTACAACCTGTATGACGTCTCCTTCCAGAGCCTTGTGAGCATGACGGAGCGCCACCATGTCCTGGCAGCCAGCGCAGGCTGCATTTCCCTTCAGCACGTATTCCTTGAGTGGTAGTTCTTTCGTAGCAACCATCTTGCCTCACTCCTTCAGTCCGTACCAGGTCTCTTCCGGACCCAGCTCTCCCTTCTCCATGGCATTGTAGGTATCCAGCACGATGTTCTTCACATCAGACACAGTGACATCGCGGCCACCCATGCCTCCGATGTAGCTCTTGACGAAGGGTCTGTGCTTCGTGTGGTAGAGAGACGCTCGGATGTCATTGGCTACGGGCCCGCCGAATCCATAGGAGGCACCACGGTCGAAACTTGCGAAGGCCTTGACTTTACTGCCAAGCTTTCGAACCAGGTCGACAGGGAAAGGTCGCATCATTCTGATCTTTGCGTTGCCCACCTTGTAGCCCTCCTCACGGAGCTCGTCAATGGCGTCCTTCGCCTCTGCGGCCATCGAGCCCTGTGAGGTGAAGACCACCTCGGCGTCATCGCACTTGTAGCAGTCAATCGGACCGCCGAAGTACTTCCCGAAGAGCTTCTTGTATTCCTTCTCTACCTCCTCGTAGACCTTCAGGGCATTCTTCGTCCCCTCGTGAATCTGATAGCGGAATTCGAGGAAGTGCTCTGGAAACACTATGTTCCCATGGCTGACTGGGTTCTCGGGGTCCATGACCCAGTGGGGAGGCTTGTAGGGTGGGAGGAACTTGTCCACTTCCTCGGGTTCTAGGTAGTCATAGGTCGATACAGTGTGGCTCAATACGAAGCCGTCTGAATTGACCATTACTGGCATGAGAACACGCTCATCCTCAGCAAGCTTGAATGACTGAATGATTGTGTGATACAACTCGTCGACGCTGGAGACATAGAACTGAATCCAGCCAGTATCACGCTTCGAGTAGCTGTCGTCATGTGTGACATGTATGTTCCAGCTGGGGGATACGGATCTGTTGATGTTGTTCAGCACTATGGGCAGTCTTGCCGCCGATGCCCAATGAAGTGCCTCGTCCATTAGCAGCAGGCCGTTGGAGGACGTGGCCGTGAAGGCTCTGGCCCCAGTGGAACTCGCGCCAATACAAGCAAACATGGCGGAGTGCTCAGACTCTACTCTGATGAACTGACCCTTGAAGATTCCCTGCTCGTTAAGGAGAGCTATCTGTTCGGGGACTGTAGTAGCCGGTGTGATTGGATATGCAGCCACTACCTCAACCCGGGCAGAGACCACTGCTCGAGCAGCAGCGTAATTGGCACTCATCAGCTCTGTCTTCATGCCTCAACCTCCTGTTCTCTCTCGGTCGTCCTCACCATCTCAATGCACTTCTTAGGGCACACTTGGGAACATATGCCACAGCCCTTGCAGTAGTCATAGTCGACGTGAGGTGTTCCATCCTCATCTACGCTGATGACGGCCTCAGGGCAATGAAGCCAGCAGGTGCGGCATCTGTTGCACTGATCATAGTCAATCACAGGGTCGAAAGTACGCCAGCTGCCAGTCTTTCCCGTAGCACCAATAGTGGGCTTCGAGTAAGAGGTCTTCGGCATGTCCTTGAGGCCTTTCGGCTCGGTGTTTACCTCATTCACCAAAGGATACACGTCCACACAGTGCGGTCGAAAGCTCGCAACCCGCCCGGGCAATTAAGGGTTATGTTGTAGGTTCAAAGAGACGAGGCCAATCTGGGCGGTTTCCTTATCAAGCGGAATGTAGAGGGCAGCCTGGGGACATAAGATGGAGTTCACAGTCTCAATGCTACAATTGCCGTGCGTTGAGGGCGACCGCGAGAGGAACTTCGAGCGAGCCAGGAGGCTGCTCCAGGACTTTAGACCAGGCCAGGGTGTGAACTTCGTCATTCTGCCTGAGCTGTTTGCGATAGGCTTCAGACATGATGACTACGCCAAGGCCGGAGCAGGAATACCGGGACCAACCCATGAATTCCTCTCAGACTTGGCTCAGGAACTCGGAGTGTTCGCTGTTGGAACAGACATCGAGGCTGCCGACGGTAAGTACTACAATACTCTCGCCATTGGAGACCCCACAGGGCAAGTCCTCGGCACCTATCGGAAGATCCATCCCTTCCAGGAGGAGAGAGACGTCTTCAAAGGAGGAGAGACAATCACCCTGTTCAAGTGCCAGGGCATCAAGGTGGGAGTCCAGATCTGCTATGATATCAGATTCCCGGAGGTAAGCAGAAGACTGGCGCTTGAGGGGGCAGAGCTTCTTCTGATTCCTGCGGCCTTCCCAGACCCTCGTTCAGAGCACTGGAACGTTCTCGTTCAGGCACGAGCCATAGAGAATCAGCTCTTTGTGGCGGCGACGAACCGAATAGGATGGGGATTCGACAGGAAGACATACTTCGGTCACAGCCAGCTAGTTGATCCCTGGGGAGTGATCCTGAACCGAAGAAACACAGAGGAGCGAATCGTCAGCGCCAAAGCGGATACTGCTATGATTGCAGACGTGCGGAAGCAGATTACCTGCTTCTCAGACCGTGTTCCAGCGGGTTATGACAAGGTCGTCTGGTTCTAGTCTGTGTAGCACAAGCATTAAGTGAAGCAGCGGACCCTCATTACTAGACTCCGAGGTTAGACCAGTGGAACAGACAGACCTGATCAAGAATGCAGTGCGGGAGTGGTTCTCTCGTGAGGGAATCAAGATAGAGAGCATCACTAATCCAAGAGCTGAGTTCATCTTCAAAGTCAAGTTCCAGAGGTTCTTCTTCACCGTAGTCCGGCCAAACGAACAGCGTTACCTACAGCTAGAGTCCCAAGTCCTCATCTCACCTCAGCATCAGAAGTTGCTGAATGTTGAGAAGATGAGGAAGTTCCAGATGGAGGCTCTGAAGTTCGCCTTTGAGACCGGCGTGAATCTTGGCTTCATTCAGCCACGTCCGGGGCAACAAGGACCCCAGCCCCCTGGCCCGGGATTCGTCATCTCGGACAGAATCTATGATGATGCCTTCTCTGACGACAAGCTGTGGCGTGTTATGCGCAGGCTTCACAGCGCAATCGATATGGTGATCTCACTGCTGAACGACACGACGGGCCAGCCTGTGGCTAAACCAGAAGAAACAGCTGACTCGGGTCCGTCTTATTATACGTGAGCTTCGATTTTTGGAAGGGTATAGGTGCAAGCTCAACTTTTGAGATGGGGCTATCTATATCAAGGGGCTTAGATGACACTCCATCTGGCTGAGAGGTAGTTCAATGAGACGAGTATTCGTGATTGCACTACTCCTGATTCTCTTCACAGGAGTCCTTCCAACATCTGACTTGCCGACAGACGGCATGGACTCCAAGATCACGAGTGGTGTTCCTCGGCTCGGAGGAGGCGGGATTCTGTCATCAGCAGGGGGCCAGGGAGACAACAGGCAGTCAGTGGCCTATATGACGAGGACCTTCACAGGTCAGGAGCTAGCCATCCTCAACTCGTACCTGAGCCCGAACACGCATGAAGAGACGCTAGACCTTTCCCAGTTCCAGATTGCAGGCTGGAGTCTGTACGAGGCGGAGATGGATGTCAACTCAATTACTGCAACCGCAGAGAGAGAGACCATGGGCATTGTGCCCAATAACTACATCACAATCCACAACGACACCTATGATGCCGAGCCAACTGGTCTCACGACAGATGCGCTCTATCAGGAATTCTACGGGAAGACACACGACGGAAGACTGGAAAGCTACACCTTCACCTATGTTGCCCCGTATTACACGACCTCGCTGGGTGTGGCCTATCTTGTCGTCAGAAGTGACTACTCTGACCCCTCGACCAACACCACGGGTTACATCACACCCTTCTCGCAATCGCTCAGCGAGCAGACTCTCCTGCACGACTGCTCTGGCGATAACGCAATCATGGATGCAAGCGCCCCATATTACGTGGTCATCGACGGGACTGCCATGTTCGGGGTTTATGCAGGTGGCTGGCGATTCAACAGGATCTACTGGGACGCAAGAAGCGCACCAGGACTTGAAACGGGCTACCATCTCTGGGACTACAGCTCTTGGTATATCTTCGAGGGACTGGGCCGGATGGAGGCGGAGCTGAACTACACCTACACACCATGGAACAAGACTACAAGCAGCCCTCTCCAGTATGGGAGTCCAACTGATGTGTCCTTAAGAGCTAATCTGACTGCACTCTCAGGCCTGACCTGGACTTTCACAGACTCCTCGAATCTGACAGAAATCGACTTCGATTCGAACCAGTCAGTGAAAATCGACTACGATCTCACGCTGTCATATCGGAGAGATGCCACTAGTTCAGTGGTCTGGAGCGTTCCCAACTCCGGGCAGAGTGTTCAGTGGAATGTTACGACGTCTCTGACCTATCCTTCGGTGTCCCAGGAGAGGTTCCTGAATGTGACCGTGCCTGCAACATGGACCGCAACAGGGCTCTATAATGCATCCTACCCAGGTGCAGACTATGGCCACTACGCATCTCTGGGCGGAACAGTCACTTGCTCTGGTCTAGACAACGAGACCTGGACACTGACACTGACTTCACACAATCATCTTGCTTCGATGGATTTCTATCGAGCAGGGACTCCCACGGCGGTCCTGACAGAGTCACGAATGGACTACGACATCGACATCAACGCCACCATTCAGGACGCAGGCTCTGATCCGGTCACGACGGGCAGTACGAACCTCACCGTCTGGTACCAAGACACGGTCGTGTGGAGTCCAGGAAACACCTCGGTTCAAGACGGTTCATCACACTATCTTTGGGACATCAGCGCGACGGTTACCGAGAACGGCCTCTACACGGTTGAGGAGTTCTGGGCAAACGGAACTGAGGCAGGGTATCGGACAAGGGAGCTGCTGCTCTTCTACCCGACTGAGATTGGAGCCGCTCAATACAGCCTGAATGGGTACACGGACGATAGCGTTGACATCGAGGTCTCCTTCAACGACACCTTCACTCCGCAAGGCCTAGACGATACGATGGCCTCTCTGGCGTACTCGTTCGATGGAGGCGCAAACACACCGCTCATCCACGTATCGGGGGGAACCTGGACCGCCACTGTTTCTACTACAGGGAAGCTACCCGGCTTCTACCAGATTCAAGTCTTCGGAGAAGGATATGCCCTTGAGAACAGGAGTCTGACGGTTGATGTGGTCCTCATACATGACACCGATTCGCTCACCATTCTATGGTCCAACACCGACAGCATCACGTACGTCCAGTCCACTGAGATCTCGGTCGCCTATGAGCGCGTAGGAGGGTCTCCCATTACTGACGCGTGGGTGAATCTCACGATAGGGTCAACAACCTGGAACCTCACATACGATGGCGTCAGCGAAACCTACACGCTTCTCTTCAATGGCACTGACACTCCACCAGGGCTAGGACCACACCCAATGACAATCAGTGCCTGGAAGGTCGGGCACAAGCCGCAGTCCGATTCCACTGAGATACTGACTATCTCTGAGGAGGGCACTACGCTCGCTCTGTCGTGGACTGACGGCAACAGCATCAGCTATGTAGGTAGCACTACACTTGTTGCGAACTACACAATGAGCAATGGCTCGGCGGTCGTCGGCGCCACTCTGACTGTTTCCGTTGACGGCACAGATCTCTCGCTGGATTGGGACTCAGGAACTGAAACATACCGTAGAACCTTCAACGGCAACGATCCGTTCCCTGGACTCGGTTCGGCGTCGGTCTCTGTGCATGCCGAGCTACACGGATATGTGACAAGAGACAGCACACCAGACACCCTGACTATCAGTGAGGAGATAGCAACGCTTTCTGTCTCCTGGAGCGCCGGTTCCTCAATCACCTATGTACAGAGCACAGTCCTTATTGTCGAATACCAGATGAGCGATCTGACACCAATAGACCAGGCAGTTGTCAACGTCACAATTGGCAGCATGACCTGGAATCTGACATGGCACCCGGGTTCACAGACTTACCGAATCCAGTTCAACGGCTCGGACAACCCTCCAGGCATTGACGTACACTCCCTGACTATTCTTGCTGACAGATACGGGTTTGTCTACCGCCAAGACTCGTCAGTGACTCTCACAATATCAGAGGAGTCAACAATCTTCTCTTTGGAATGGTCGCATGGGAGCACCATCACCTATGTGGAATGGACAACGCTAGCAGTCACCTATCAGATGAGCGACACGACTCCGATAACCACTGCCACTGTGAATGTGACCTTCGGTACAACTACATGGTTACTGCTCTACAATGCGACTTCAGAGAGGTATGAGATAACATTCCTTGGGTGGAACACGACACCTGGGATTGGAGATCACACTCTGACCATTCTCGCTGACCTCTACGGATTCCAGGAGCGATCTGACACAGATCAAACACTCACAATAGACGAGGAGCCAACCTCAATAGACGTGCAGTGGACTAACTCCAACAACATCACATATGTCCAATCCACCACGCTCTCTGTTGCATACCGCATGAGTAATAGCTCGCCAGTGATTGGGGCAACGGTCGTCGCAACGATAGACGGCACACCGTTCCCTCTTGTCTTGAACGAAGGAAATGGCAGATACGAATATGCCTTCAGTGGGTCTGATGACCCACCAGGACTTGGGACATTTCCTGTGTCCATATCTGCAACCAAGACAGGATACGAATCCAGGAGTGACACGACTCAGGACCTGACACTCAGGGTTCAAACAACTCTTGTGCAAGTGAGCTGGACTGGCCCTAATTCCATCACGTACATTGGCAGCGCCACTATTGTCGTCGAGTACAGAACAAGTGACGGAACCCCAATACAGGGAGCGACTGTGACAGCCACCATAGGTGTTGATCCCTGGACGCTCATCTGGCAAGACGGCTCACAAGATTACAGGTACACTTTCCTTGGGTCAGAAGACCCGCCAGGGCTTGGCACTCATACAATCACTGTGGAGTGTGCGCTGTACGGATATTCAACTAACTCAAGCGGAGCCACGTCTCTTACCATAACAGAAGAGTCGACAAGTCTCTACATCCAGTGGTCAAACGGAAATGACCCAAGCTACTTCGCGTCTACATACCTCCTAGTCGACTACCGCATGAGCAATCTGACCACAATACAGGGAGCCACAATCAATGTCACAATCGATGGGAGGTGTTGGGAGGTCAATTGGAACGCCTCAGCAGGACTCTATACTCTCAAGTTCAACGGCTCGGACTCGCCGCCAGGCGTTGGCACCCACATGCTCACCATCCGAGCAGACAGACTAGGATTCGTCGGTCAAGTCGATACCTCTGAGGAGCTGACTCTTCCTGATATTCCGACATCTCTAACTCTCTCGTGGACTGACACAGGTACAATCACCTACATTGAGTCGACGACCCTCCGTGCGAACTACAGCATGTGGAATGGAACACCCATTACGGGCGCAACCGTGAATGCCACAATCGGCGGAGTGCCTTACGTCATGACCTGGAATGCCCTAGAGCAGGCATACGATGTGACCTTCTACGGAAACCAGGACCCACCCGGCCTTGGTGTGCACACCGTGACGGTTCTTGCGGACAAGTACGAGTTCGTCAGTGCCGCAGATGGAGAAACTCTGACCCTCATCGTCGACCCCACGAGCCTGTCCATCTCATGGTCCGACTTGGATCAGAACATAACCTATCACGGAAGCACCGTTCTCTCTGTGCAATACCTCTCTAGTAATCTGCAGCCAATCAGTGGAGCCACTCTGAATGCGACCATCGGGTCCGATGTGTGGGCACTGGTCTGGAACGCCAGCACAAGCGCCTATGAGACTGCTTTCCACGGTGATGACCCGAGGCTTGGGTTCACCACATTCACTGTGACCATTCGTGCCTCGCTGTTCGGCTTCGTTTCACTCACAGACTCAACACAAGAGCTAACTGTGAGAGTTGAGGACACGACCTTTGAGTATGTCTGGGACCCTGATAGCACCATCACGTATGCCGGCTCTACGGTGATGAACATCAGGTATCTGATGAGCAATGGCAGCCCTATTGAGGGTGCCATCGTCAATGTGACCATTGGTATGGAGCGATGGGACGCTGTATGGAATGACACGACTCAGTCGTATCAGGTCACTTTCTATGGAACCGATGACCCGCCAAGTCTTGGAACGCACACTTTGTTCGTGAGGGCATCAAAAGCCAACTACCAGTCACTTCTAGACTACTCACAGCATCTGACTATCACAAACGAGCCTACAAGCATAGACGTTTGGTGGTCTGATGGTAACACAATCACGTATGTTGAGCAAACGACTGTCTGGATCAACTACACCGCCAGTGATGGCACAGAGATCTCCGGTGCCTTCATTGAGATCAAGATTGGAGTGAATGAGTGGTACTACCCAGGTGGAGGTGTCTTCTACGACTCCGGCTCTGGGCTGTACTACAAGACATTCTACGGCTCAGACGACCCTCCCGGTCTAGGCAACCATGGGCTCACTATCGAGGCCTCTCGTTTCGGCTTCGCGTTCGCCTCAGACAGCAGTCTGACCCTCACCATTACAGGCGAGCTGGGGCAGATCTCAAGCGAGTGGATAGGCGGAGGAACAATCACGTATGTAGAGTCAACGATACTCTCTGTGAACTACACCATGGGCGATGGCACTGCCATATCGCTTGCGACCGTAAATGTCACGCTTGATGGCGTGACTCTGGACCTTTTCTGGGACCCTGCCACTGAAACATACAGGAGGGTCTTCTACGGGAATGACGACCCACCCGGCTTGGGCACTACGAACCTCTTCATCCAGGCTTGGCGGGACGGCTTTGACTACCAGTCTGACTCCACCATGTCTCTTACCATCACAGAGGAGCCCACCACAGTCGTTGTGTCATGGTCAAACACAGACAACATCACCTACTTCGACTCAACAATCCTCAGAGTGAGATATCTCATGAGCAATGGATCGGAGATTCTTCAGGCTCAATTGAATGTCACCATCGACACCATCCCTTGGATACTTGCATGGAACGAGACCGCAGGTTACTACCAAGTTGAGTTTCTTGGTTCAGATGACCCTCCGGGTCTGGGCACACACAGCCTCCTCATACTCGCAGACAAGTACGGCTACGTCGCAGCATCTGACGATACGGAGAAGCTGACACTACGGGAGGACCCCACTACTCTGGTCGTAGACTGGTCGGAACTCAGCACGATAACGTACATCCAGCACACCTACCTCGTCATCAACTACAGGATGAGCAACGGCTCCGAGATTCAGGGAGCCACGGTGGTTGTCACAATCGGTTCAGATGACTGGACTCTGGGGTGGAATTCCACGGCAGGAGCATACACATTACGCTTCTCTGGCATGGATGATCCTCCGGGTCTGGGCGACTTCTCTGTCCGCGTTGATGCCTCCTTCTTCAGCTTTGAGAGCAGGACTGCCAACACGTCCTTGCTGATCACAGAAGACCCAGCGACCGTCACTTCATCCTGGGTCTCGATCACCTTCGACTGGACTGAAACAAGGGTTCTGAGTTTCAACTACTCTGACTCCCAGGGTTCACTCATCCCCGACGCCACGCAACGAGAAGTCTTCATTAACGGGATTCCCTATGTGCTCTCAGGTACAAACGGCACCTACTGGATCACTCTTACAAACTCATTCGACCTTGGTGCGCACTCAGTAGCAGTCAACATCAGCAAGTTCGGCTACACCTTTGCATACGCGGACGGCATCTCTTTCACGATTGTCGAGGCTGAAACCACTCTTATCCTAGATTGGAGCTCTACGTCCATCAACTATCTGGGACAGATAGACCTGGAGGCATCGTACTACTGTGTTCCCACTGGAGGACCGGTCCCGTTAGGTGCGGTCACAGCCAACATCAGCGTTGACGGGGGTGCACCCGTTCCTCTCACGCAGTTGGGCAACCTATGGGTCTTCAACCTGACAGGAATAGACCTCGACCTGGGCACGCACAATGTGATAATCAGGGCTCAAGCCTATGGCTACGCCTACAAAGAGGACACTGCTCAACTCACTGTGGACCTGGTGACCACTAATCCGCTAGTTGTGACATGGGAGCCAGCCAACCTGACAATTGAGTACTTCGATTCGTTTGTTGTAACGCTTGACTACACATACTACGGCGGCGATGTTCCTGAACCTGCCGAGGTCAATGTCACGATATCCGGTCAGACCTTCGCGCTCTCATTTGTGGCCGGACTCTGGACAGCAACCATCGATGGAGAGCAGATTGGATTAGGCCTGCACACGGCCAGTTTCCTCGCCTCAGCATATGGGTACGTTCCGCAGTCTACATCAACAGTGAACCTGAACGTCACGCAGGCTGCAAACTCATTCATCGTACTGTGGGACCCGATTGATCTTCATCCCTCCTATGTTGACACTATCAACGTGAGCGTGGTGTACACGCAGGACTTCCTGCCAATCCTTGAGGCAACGGTGCTCCTGACCATCAACGGAACGGATGTCCGCACTCTAACGTATGACCCTCTTGATGAGATGTGGCATCTCTCCATCGAGGCATCCAGTCTTGGTCTTGGCGTCTGGAACATGACTCTGACCGCAAACAAGACAGGCTATGCTGACGGCATCAAGATTGACATGATAACCATCCAGCATGACACATTAGTTGTCACGCCGAGCTGGGTCTCTAACACGACAGACTATATCACGCCAATCACCCTCCAGATTCAACTGAGAGCATCAGATGGTACGTTTGTGACTGACGCAGCAGTCGAGGTCACTGTCAACGGTGTTCTGAGAAGTGCCACCCATCTCTCCAATGGCCTCTACGAGGTTATCTTGGGTCCACTAATAGACGTCGGACTTCACACAGTGAACATCACCTACCATGGCTTCTGGTTCAATACTGACCATGAGTATCTGACACTTGACATCACCGAGGCATCTTCAATGATGTCGGTTGCTTGGTCGAATCAGACAATCTACTACACGGAAGGGGCGTCCGCTAGCGTGTACTATGAGATGCTCAACGGCTCGGTGATTGGGGGATCTGTGGCAGTAACAGTGAATGGCAGCACTCTGAGTGTACTATGGATGACAGACCATTGGGAGTTCTCCATCGTTGGCTCGGATCTCGGCCTCGGCCTATTCTTGTGCACGGTGAATACGTCAGCCTACGGGTTTGCCTCGAACTCCTCAGACTTCATCATCACTATCATCGAAGTGCCAACTTCGGTCCTAGTGCACGGAAGTCCCGTTCAGGTTAGAATCAACGAATCAGCCTCCGTTTTCGTCACCTTCCAGAGTGAGATTGGAGGGGATCCAATTGAGGGTGCCACAGTCGGTGTGGAATGGCTTGGAGGATTTAGCATTCTGGATCCTGAGAACGGAACATACCAGATCGATTTCGAAACTCTAGGCCTTGACTTAGGCACATACAGCCTAAACGTCACATTGAGTAGATATGGCTACGAGAATGCTTCTGCTACGGTATCCATAGTCATTGTCATCAGACCACTCAGCGCAATCTACGAATCAAGCCTGACGCAGTACGAGAATGAAACGCTGACAATCTGGGTGCAGGTCCACGACTCAATCTCTGGTCAGCCAGTATTGGGCGCGAACGTGGTGGCTGCTCTTGGCGGTGGCGAGTTCGTGCTTGCCTATGACGACTATCTTGAAAGATACCAAGTCGAGGTGTGGCTCAACTCCTCCTTCTCTACCGGGTCTCATGGAATATCGATAGACATCTCAGCCGACGGATACGGAGTTCGCTCGATTGATATCCCGCTTGAAATCTTGGAGAAGTCGACGTATGAGATTGCATTGTCGATTGGTGAGGACATCGTAGCAGGAGGCGACTTGACTGCCTACTTCACAGTGACAGAGGACGGCTCTCCGGTGAGCGGAGTGTCGATTCGTGTCGTGCTTGTAACAAACAGCCAATTTGGAGGACCCCAGACTTTCATCATCTCTGCCCTGACAGACAGCAACGGGAACAGCCATGCAGTGTTTCAGATACCTGCAGATGCCCTTCAGGGGGCGGTGATAGCTGAGTATCTCGGGTCTATATCCGCCTGGGCCGCTGAGAGCCAAGAGATTGAGTTTGATGTTCGCACTCCGGGTGGTAATATCCTCATGATGCTTCTGAGCAACCCGATCGTTCTGGCTGCCACGGGAGGAACTGGAGTTGCTGCAGTGCTGGCCCTCCGGAGACGTAGAGGTGGCGATGGCACGACCGAAGCAGAACCACCTAGCTCCGCTGAAGAACCTCCTGCTGCAACCCCATCAGATGCCCGACTTGTCAGAAACCTGATAGGATCGAAACCTGAAGGACTGTCCCGCAAGGAGATCTCAGAAGCCACTGGGCTCTCATCTACAAAGGTTGGTAACATTGTCCGAGATCTTCTCGCATCAGACTCCGACTTCTTCGAGTGGCGAGATGGAAAACAGAGACTGATACGCCGACGATTCGAAGAATAGAAGACCTCCATTCAGGATATGATTATATAATCAGCCTCAGAGCTACTCTGGACCTAGGCCATCGACCGCACACGGTCCATCCCATGAACATGTAATAGCATCTAACGTATTGGTCTTAGTGCACGTCACTTGGCCTGGGATTCGAGACAAGTCGAGGCGAGGCACAAGAATGAGAAGAGCGCTGGCATTCTCTCTAATCATTACAGTCATACTCCTGAGTCCGGCTCTGGCTACAGGACCTTCTGAGGTGGCCCCGGGCATATTGGTGGCTCCAGTTGCACCTAGAGAGATGGGAGGCCGTCTACTCTCCTCTGCCGGCGGGTCAGGGACTCCCGCGAGCGCCAGGGCCATTATGACCAGGTCGATTAGCGGCCAACAAATGGGAATACACAACACCTACGAAGACCTCACCAACTCGTATTTGCTCGATCTATCAGCGCATCTAGTGCCAGGTTGGACTCTGACTCAGGTTGTGTTAGAAGCCAGCAGCATGATTGCCGCTCCCGAAAGGGCCTCTTTGAGCGTAATGAAGAATACGAACATTGAAATTCGCAACAACAGCGGCATCGTCACAGACGGGCTGTACCAGTCGTTCTATGGACTCCCCTTTGACGGCAAGCTTGAGAACTACAGCATAACCTACTTCGCCCCTCAGTACGACACGGCATTCATGGGCTATGCATATCTTGTGGTGCGGGACGACCCGGGTTCCACCCAGAACGTGACTGGCTGGGTTTCTCCCTTCGTCTATTCGCTGATGGACAGAGTTGCCACACATGACTGCTCTTCAGACAATGCAATACTCAACGCAAGCACTACTTACTATGCTGTGATAGATGGTACTGCCATGCGTCCGTACTATGCAGATCCCTCATGGTACTTCAACGAGATATTCTGGAAGGCCCAGAACACCGTTGGCTCCGAAACGGGATATCACTTCTACGAAGATGACTGGTATGAGTATCAACCCATCAATCCTAGAGAAGCAGATTTGAATTATACATACACTCCATGGAACAAGACTTCGGGGTCCCCTCTGACCTACGCCGCAGCGGAGGATGTCGGGCTCCAAGGAAATGCATCTGCGCTGAGCGAAGACTCATGGGTCTTCTCTGACTCCAGCAACATCACCCTGATAGAGTTCTCATCATCTACTGCAGTCGACATCCAGTATGAATTGAAGCTCACGTACACCAAGTCTGTGCCATCCACTACTCAATGGGAAGTGCCCACATCAGGAAGCTTGGTGGAGTGGAATGTCACCGCGACTGTGGATTACCCTGTCGTACCAGACCTGGACAGTAGGTCCCTGAATGTGACCGTACAATCAGATTGGACTGCAACTGGTCTCTACAATACCACCCATCCCGGAAACAGCTACAACCACTATTCACGGTCAGGAGACGTCGTGACCTGCGCAAGCATGGACGATGAAACATGGACACTCAGCCTAGACGCGCCAAACTATGTCACACTCATAGAGGTAACGGATTCATCAAGCGGCCTTCCTGTTGCGGAACGGGTCGCAAATACGGTTGACTTAGATGTCGATGTAAGCGTGGAAGACGGCCTAAGCAATCCGATGACCGGGGGATCCACGAACCTTACTGTTCTCAAGACCGGAGGCAGTGTCTACACGCCTGCGGAGATTCCAGCATCCAGTGGGCTTGCATCCTTCTTCTGGGATATCAGCGCGTCAACCACTGGGAACGGCACTCACTCACTTGAGGTCTATTGGACAAATGGTGTGGAGGCGGGATATCTTGTTGTCGACCTCTTCGTATACTACTCGACTACGCTCACACCAAGCACCTCTCAAGTTTCGGCTCATGCCGAGGACTCTTTCGACTTCAGCGTGGATTTCGAACGTCTGTACCCCGCTACAGGGTTGGACTCATCACTTGGTGCATCAGTAACATACACCTTCGGCGCCACGGTCAACGCTTCTCTTAACGACCAATCTGGTGGATCATGGGGAGCCACAATCTCCACAGCCGCCTTCACGAACGGGACGTTCAATCTCTACATCTATGCCGAGGGCAATGCGCTCGAGAGCAGGTTTCTGAACATCACCGTATATCTAACATATGAAACACAGCCATTGATAGTAAGCTGGTCCAACAGCAACACCATATCATACCTAAACACCACCCGTCTCCACATCGAGTATCAGACGGCCGGGGGAATGCCCATATCTGACGCGACGGTGGAAGTGACCTATCAAGGTTCTACCTATTCTCTGACCTGGAATTCGACTGGGGAGTTCTACTGGATTGAGTTCACTGGTAGTGATTTCGGATCTCTAGGAACATTCTCCTTGAATGTGAGCGCGTGGAGAGAGGGCTATGGAGCGCAGATAGATGACACCCTTCAGATCACGATTGAGCAGCAGGTAGCAGGTCTCTTCTTCCTTCCTGAGGAAATCGCCTCGAGGAGCAACCTCACCTACATCGACTCGATTCAATTCAACGTCACCTACTATTATGATGGTGCACCAGTACCGGGCGCGACGGTGAGCATGGAAATCAATGGGACTCCGGCGCCCAATCTCACCTTCAACCCACTACTCCAGATGTGGCAGACGACAGTGACGTGGGAAGACTACGGAATAGGCTACTGGAACGTAACCATCGTTGCGAGCGCTACGGGATACGAAACCAAATGGAGCTCAACCTACTGGATGGTCTATCCCGATGTCGTGACTCTAACACCATCGTGGGTAGGCGGCTCTGAAGTGACGAACTATGCAACTCCAGAGCCTCTCGCTGTTACCATGCTGGATTCTCTTGGGAATCCAGTTGACAGCGCTACTATCACTGTGACGATATACGGCACTCCCCACAACATGACATTCATAGGCAATGGAGAGTACAGCTATACGATTTCTCCGGATACGAATCCGGGACTGTTTCCGGTCCAAGTAACCATTTCGGGCCTCAATTACACCTCAGACACCCTGGTTCTCGAACTTACCGTCTTGGCAACTACAACCATCGATGTCTACAACTCTGCAACAGAATACGAGCAGTGGAATCTCACAATCACAGCCGAGTACCTGGACTCTGTATGGGGGACTCCTATCATCGACGCCAATGTGACAGTTACAGTCAATGGAACAACCTACAACCTGACATATTCCTCAGGAGTCTACATTGTCGAGATAGTGCTCGATCTGCCACCTGATATGTACAGTATCTACTGCTCTGGATATGCAGATTTCGCAGCTTTCGCCGAGGATTCAGGCGAACTTACAGTACTTCCCAAGGATCGACTTGACCTGGTCATCACCTTCGGAGGAAACCTTGTCGCGGGACAGCTAATTGAGATTCGAGCGACACTCACTTCGAACCAGACTGGGCTGCCAATCGTTGGAGCCGAGATACTCTTCAATGTGTCAGTCCGGTTCGCCAACGGCACCATCGTTCAGATCATCGAGGGCTCGATGTCAGACACCACCAACAGCCAGGGCTTTGCCACGATCGGCATAAATGTCCCTGAAGGCCAAGTTGAGAGACTCAACGTTGAGGCGCTCTATGAGGGTCACAGAACGAGGTGGCCAGCGTATGCATCCACGAGCACTGAGGTGCAGGTCAACATCCTATCCCTCCTTATCGCATTCTTCACAAGCGACGTCGGACTGATGATGATTGGTTCGATATTCCTTCTTGCCGTCGTAGCAGCCGGATACAACAAGACAGTCAAGCCAAGAAAGAAGGCTGCAAAGAGGGGTCTGGAGAGCCAGCTACAGAAGTTCAAGGACCTGCAGACCATCCAGCACTTCATGGCAGTCTATTTGGACCGAGGCACCTGCGTGTTCTACCATCCATTCAAGGATGAGCGAATTGAACCGGATCTCATCAGCGGGTTCATATCGGCAATCACCAGTGTCTATGGCGAGATAAAGGGTGATGGCGTCAGAGGTACCCTGGAGGAGATTCAATACCACGGTCTTAGACTGAACAGCTACAGCGGGCAGTACATCATTGGCATCCTCATCCTTGAGGGCGAGATGACCTCTCTCCTCAGAGAGAGGCTGCAGTTCTTTGTCGAGCTCTTCGAGAACCAGTACGAGCAGGATTTGGAGAAATGGAACGGAATCATCGACTGCTTTGACCCAGAGTGGGTAGTGTCAACACTCCACTCCGCCTTCAACTACACTTGGCACCTTCCGCACAGATTCGGCCCAACCCAGAAGGTATCCAAGGCTGACGCCAAGATTCTAGACTACATAGCTGCGGTCCGCGATGAGCGTTCGGAGTTCTATCTCAAGAACCTCATCAAGCCGCTTTCAGAAGTACTGGGCCTGAGTGACGCGGCAACCCTGGACAGACTACTGAGCCTGCAGGAACGCGGAGCCATTGTTCCCGTGGGAGTCCAGACAATCCTTCAGCGACAAGGAATGGGACTGGCAAACGGAGAGGATGTTGAGCCGGTAGCGGGCGTCGAGCTGCAGAGAGCTATAGAGAAAGAGGAACCTGCGGAATCCACCGAGGATGCACCCCAGGAAGAAGAGAAGACTGCGGAGGAACCTGCACCTGATTCCCTTGAGGCCTTCGTCGAAGATGTCGAGGGACTCTTGGAGGAAGAACCCAAGGAAGAGGCTGAGCCCGAGGACGACTTGGAGAAGTTCGTCAAGGACGTTGAGAGTCTTCTGTCCGAAGAAGAGAAGGACGACTAGCTTCATCTCTCTATGAGCAAAGAAGACTTATCAAGAGCGTGAAGCCACTGGGACATGTGAAACGCCATGCCGTGGGATGTAGAGAACTACTACATAGTCGATGACCGCATCCTCAGGGTGGAGATCTCCGTACCTCTCATGGAGTTTCTGTACACGGAGATCGATGATGTCAAGGAAGCGTGGCTTGAGATGCTGGACAACTTCGTGTCGCAGCAACCAGGAATCGAGATGTCTTGGGAGATGCAGCCCCGTGGCGATAACGCTGTAGTCACTATCCAGATCGCCAAGTCTGGAGGGCTTGGGGAGTTTACTTCGCAAGAGAGTCGGGGTGCGCTGGATGCAGTAGATGCACTTTTCGGTGAAGAGAAGCCCGCGAAGAAGAAGGCTCCAAAGAAGAAAGCTGCACCAAAGAGCCCGAAGACAAGCTCCAAGAAGAAGACGAAGAAATAGGAGTCATTCGACTCCAGGCCTCGGAATGGTGTCCGACCCATAGGGAATCAAGGCAATTCTTGGTTTTGAGGTGATCATCTTCCTAGCCAACTCAACTCCCTCCTCAGGGTCTCGGACAGCATGGCACCTCAGATGTTCCTCGACAAGCGACCTTCTAAGCCTAGAACACAGTATGACAGTCCTGCTCTGGATGACCTTCCAGAAGAGCCTTGCAGTCTCCATTCCCATCTGAAATGATGACTCCGCGGCAGCAATCATCGCCTCTTCTGATTCGTGCTTGGAAACTCCGTCCACGAAGCCCTTCAGCCCGGCACCATCGCGACACTCGGCAACAAGGAGTACTACACCACCGTGTTCCGTGGCCAGATATCCTGACAGAAGGCTCTGAATCGAACTCGTCAGCGTTGAGTCTCGAGGATAGCCGCCGGCGCTGACAACTGCGATATCTGAGCGATTAGTAAGGCCCACACTTGCCAGTGAGTGACTCACGTGTACTCCTTTGCTCCACTCTTCCTCAATCCGCCCTGACGTGACTAGGTCAAGATTGCCCTGATGGTCCGCAACCGTGTTCAGCATGCAGTCTACGCCTATGAGCGAGCATCCTTCGAGAGCATCTGTGGGGGAGCATGAGCTCTGGTCAAAGAGAACAGACCGGCCCGTTGTCCCAATCTTCTTATTACGGGCCACGGTCTTCTCGCCGCAGACGGAGAGCAGAGTGGACACAGGCCCTCCTGTGGCTCCATAGAAGGCGTGGGGGTGAATCGTTCCGAGACTCATTCGATAGTCTGATTCAACATACTCACTCTCAACGAACACGGGAGTCGAGTGTGTTGGCGTTTCACCGGCGAAGACGAGTCTGCTGTCTTCTTTCGTTACGAGTGTTTTGATTTCGTAGTTGCAGTCCTTCTCGGGAGTTCTGCTTTCTTGCATAAATCCAGAAACAAGACTGACTCGCTCCAAAGCTGACAGGGACTGGAAATACTTGAGAACCTCTTCAACAAGCATCTCAGTCTGGCCGAAACCCTGTTGGAGATCTACGGCAATGGATATGGACTTGGCATTCGAGAGCCCTTCTCGGCTCTGATCCTTTCTTCGGAGGCCCTCAAGTGCGAGAAGGACCTCAGAGGAGATATCCAGCGTAGCCTCTGATTTCCGCGGAGTGAGCAATTGAACAGACCGACCTTCAACACTCAGATTCAGGAACCCCTCCCCGTAGTGTAGGTCGATTCTCATCAGCGAACTCACTGGGCACTTGTCATCAGGCCTGCACTTAAAGTTACCAGCAATCGATTGGATACCTTCATAACTAGTGGACCTTGGATGGACCGTCAGGGTAGGCCCCTTGAAGAAG
>JAEOUG010000006.1 GCA_016839445.1 Candidatus Thorarchaeota archaeon | reverse complement strand
GGCCCTTGATGAGCTTCTCCACTTCCTCCTTGTAGACAAAGGCCAAGTCTCCAGGCACAGAGTGCTTCAGAGCTGAGAATGCTGATCCGAAGTCCACGGCCTTCTGGAGATCCTTCAGTTCCAGATATCCGTAGATGAATCCTGCGCTGCATGAGTCGCCCCCACCCAGTCTGTCCACAACTTCTACATCATACTTGGGGCTGTGGTACACCTTGCCGTTCGAGTACGCGAATACAGACCACTTGTTCAACCAGACCGAGGGTGTTTCTCTCAGGGTGATGACCACCACATCAAAACCGAACTTGTCCGTCAGTTTCGCTGCCACATCCTCGTAGTCTTTCCCCTCAATGCCATAGACGACCTTAGTGTCTTCCTCTGTTGTGATCAAAATGTCGATGTACTCTGATGCTGGCTCTGTGAACTCCTTGGCCTCTGCTGGAGACCAAAGCTTCCCACGGTAGTTCACATCGTAGGAAATCCTGCAGCCCTGCTCCTTGGCAGTCCTGAGCGCCTCGGTCGTGGCTTGTGCGCATGTCTTGCTCAGTGCAGGAGTGATTCCGCTTGTGTGGAAGAGCTTGGCACCCTTGAGAATGTCCGCCCACTTGACTTCGCCAGGTTTGATCTTGCTGATTGCCGAATCCTTCCGGTCATAGATGACACGGTTCGTCCGAGGTGCAGCACCGAACTCCACAAAGTAGACACCGCACCGGCTATCAGAGTCCCAGAGGATGTGCGAGGTGTCTACACCATGTTCTCTGGCCTTGTTTCGTATGAAATGCCCGATGGAGTTGTCGCCGAGTTTCGTGACGTAGGCTGACTCCAGCCCAAGGCGCGCACACGCAACTGCCACATTCATCTCGGCGCCTCCTGCATGTGCATTGAAGCTATGCGTCTGCTCGAAGCGCATGAAATCAGGAGGTGAAAGCCTCAGCATGACTTCGCCAAAAGTTACGACATCATAGACCATTGTCCACTCTTCTCCTCGCTTAAACAGGATTAAGCTAATGGTCGCAAGATGTTAAAGATAACGGAAAGGCCTTGCCGTCAGCTGAACTCGGTTCTGGCGATGACTTCGTCCTGCACGAATGCATCTAGCTCGATGAAGTATGCGCTATACCCAGCAACACGCACAATGAGGTCTCTGTGCTGTAGAGGATTGATTTTTGCATCCTCAAGAGTTTCTCTCGAAACTACATTGAACTGAACATGGAATCCTCCCATTCTGAAGTATGCATCTATCATTCCGATGAACTTCTGGCGCCTGGCCTCAGTGGCAAAGAAGTCCGGCGCGAACTTCATGTTATACAGCGTCCCGTTGTAACAGAGCCTATGGTTCAGCCTGGCTACAGACTTCATTGCAGCCGTCGGCCCGTTAACATCTCTATTCTGTGTAGGTGAAACACCATCAGAGAGCATGTGCCCAGCGTGCCTACCATCGGGCGTTGCCCCGAGGACCTCTCCCTGCGGAATATACATAGATACCGAGAAGAGCGCACCATGGTACGGACCATCACGTGTCGTCTGTCGTTTCTGAATCGATTTGCAGAATGCCTCTCCAGTGTCCCGGGCCAAGAGATCCACGTCCTCGATGTCGTTGCCGTACTTGCGAGGGTCGTTCTCCAGTCTGATACGAAGCTCCTCGTGTCCTTCGTAGTCTTCCCCTAGGACCTTGAGGAGTGTTCTCATGTTCAGGTCGCGCTGCTCGAAGACATGCGTGCGAAGCACCTCAAGTGAGTCTGCCACAATGGCGACTCCGACTCCCATTATCCCTCCAGAGTTGTACTTCGCTCCGCCCTCCTGCATAGTGACCCCCTTCTCGATACATCCCTCTATAAGACTCGAGATGAACGGGGTCGGGACGTGCTGTCGGTGGACATCTGCTGCAATCCTGTCAGCTTGCGTAAGGAGTTCTATCGCATTGTCGATTTGCCTCTCAAAGGCATCCTGCAGTTCGCCGAAGTTCGTGAACTCCACCGGGTCTCCGGTCTTTGGTCCAACCTGGGTCTGCGTTCTTGGATCCATCCCGTTGTTCAAAGTCACCTCGAGAATCTTCGGAAGGTTGACATAACCTATGTTCTGCCTTGGATCCGACTTACCTCCGACTATTGGCTCAACACATCCAAGAATCGAGTAGTCATACGCCTCCTCTTCGTCAGTGCCCTTGTCTAGCATGGTTTCGATGATGGCTACATCGTTGAAGAGGCCTGGCATGCCGAGACCCTGCGAGACCACCTCCACGACCTTTCTCTTGAGTTTCTCGGGAACCCCTGAATGCCATCTGAACGAGACTGTAGGTTGAGTCACTCTGATATTGGCAGTGGCCTCAAGTACGAGTTCAGTGAGTTCATTGGAAGCATCTCTGCCCTCTGCATCCTGTCCTCCGACTGTCAGATTCTGGAACATTGGATGTCCCGCAAATGCAATGCTGTAGTATTCGTTTCTGAGTTTGATAAGTGAGGTGAACTTCACCCAGAGCATCTCTAGAAGCTCCAGTGCCTGTTCTCGTGAGGTCAGACCGTTCTTCAAATCACGAGCATAGAAGGGATACATGAACTGGTCAAACCTGCCAACAGAGACAGAGTGTCCGTTCGACTCAGTCTGCACCAAGAGATGAATGAACCAGAGGGACTGCAGCGCCTCGCGGAGTGTTTCCGCAGGCTTCTCTGGAACCTTCAGGCAGATTCGGGCAATCTCTAGGAGCTCACGCTTCCTATCTGGGTTCTCTTCCTCCTCGGCTTTCTCAGCAGCGAGTCTCGAGAACCTGTGTGAGAACCTGATGACTGCACTGTAGGCAGTTCGGATCGCTTCATAGAACTCCGAACTATCATTGTCCATTGATGTGTCGGCAAGTTTGGCTTCGACCTCTTCGAGAATACCTCCAAGGCCGTCTTGGAGGACTCGCTCGTAATCCGCAATGAAGTGGCCGATTCCCGTGCCTGGAGCCCCGATAGTAAACAGCCCTGCCTTCGATGCAGCAAGAGACTCCTTAGACATTAGGGCCATGGCCCTCTCAGCAGTGCTTCTCCCCTTCCAGAACCTGAAGACCTCACGGAGTCTCTCTTTGTCCTCATTGCCGATCCTGAATCTCTCCGTCCTGCGCTTGTCGAATCTGTCCAGTTCTTCCTCTATCCAAGCCCAGCTGTATTCTGGGAATACCTGGCAGGACCTTGGTGTTGGTCCCATGTTCCCTACAATCAGCTCCTCCGGTTCGATCCGGATCGCCATGTTGTCTAGGACGTGCGCAAACGCGCCAGAGATCCTCGATACCGAGTCCTCATCGAGGTGCTTCTGGACATACTCTGTGAAGAGGACTGCTCTCTCCGAAGAAATCGTGGGTTCGGAGCTGAGCATCTGCCCTTTGAGTCGCAGGGTTCGTGAGGTCATTGCACATCAATCCACGTTTCTATTCATTACTGTTCGCATGCGGACGACTACTTCAGGAGAGTAGGCAGGTATCTGTCAAGTCTGGACAGAGCCTCCTCTATGCGCTCAGTTGAAACAGCATAGCAGAGGCGCAAGAAGCCCTCTCCGTGGTCTCCAAAAGCGGAACCGTGAACGGTGACAACGCCGGTCTCCTCAAGGATCTTGAGAACCAGATCATAGGACTTGATTCCATATGCGGAAACATCGGGGAAGACATAGAAGGCTCCACCGGGTGGGTTGACTTCTATTCCTTCAATTGCGCTCAGACCTCGGGTGATTAGGTCTCTTCGCTTCCTGAAAGTGGAAATCATCGCATCCACACAGTCCTGGGGTCCACTCACCGCGGCCTTGGCTGCTTTCTGGGCGATACTTGTCGGCATTGCTAGAATGTGTTCTTGGAGCTTGACCATGGCTCCTATGATATCGCTTGGCCCAACACATGCTCCGATTCGCCACCCAGTCATTGCATAGGTCTTCGACAACGAGAAGATAGATACTGTCCGATCCTTCATCTCCGGAATTGACCCCACGAAGAGAGGCTTCTCATCAACGTAGATGAACTTCTCATAAGCCTCATCGCAGAGGACGTAGATGTCATGCTCTAGGCAGAGATCTGCTATTCGTTTGATCTCCTTGTTGCTTGTAACGCCTCCTGTGGGATTGTTCGGCGAGTTTAGGACCAGCAGCTTGGTATTCTCCGTGATTCTCTCTTCGATGTCTGCCGCCACCATTCCGAATCCATTCTCTTTCTTGAGAGGAACCACCACCGGGTCGCCCTGGGCGAGTCTGGCGTGAGCGAAGTGACTCACGAATCCCGGGTCCGGATAGAGGACCTCATCACCAGGATTCACGAGGACGAGGTTAGCCAGAACAAGAGCTCCCATGCCACCCGCAGTCATCATAATCTCGCTAGCTGGGTCTGCATCTATCTGGTTGTCTCTTCTGAGCTTGTCCACGAATGCCTCTCTGACATCCATGTAGCCTGCGTTGTGGGTGTACCTTGTGAACCCCTGGTCGATGGCATCCTTCGCAGCCTGCTTGATGTGATCAGGCGTATCGAAGTCAGGCACACCCAGAGTCATATCCAGTACATCAGGGCGGTCAATGATCATGTTGAAGATCTTGCGTATTTCGCTTGCTGGTACGTAGCGATTTCTTTCTGCGAGCATATGGACCACTGGCTGGCTAGAACCCCTTGCCCAAACTTAAACTTCCCTGAATGAACCAAGCATGAGCTAGCGACCGAGAGTTTAAGTTTGCGTTCTTGATTCTGGATGAAGGGTGGAAGAGATGAAGCCTACAGCAGATCAAGTTCGCAAGACTAACATGGTTACGTTAGCTAACGCCCACGCCGTCTACGTCGAGGCTGTCCGTAAGATTGCGGGCACGAAGGGACTTGAAGCCCTAGGAGAGGAGAACCGCCTTCACGGTATCGATTTGGGCGAGTCCGCGATAGAGCGGGGGGAGCTTAGAAGGGGCGATCTGCTCTCAATCTTTGAGATGTTCGAATCAGCCCGTCCGTATTTCGGCTTCGAGCTTAGTGTGAGTGAGCACACTGACCGCCTATTGGATGTGAAGGTGACCGAGTGCCCATGGATAGACACATTCCGGCAAATGGGCGTAGGTGAAGACATCTGTCACTGGGTCACGAAAATGGACGAGGGAATAGGACAGGCTGTTGACAGTAGGCTGAATATGACTCTCCCGAAGTGCATGATGAAGGGAGATGATTACTGCATATACCGATGGGAGAAGTGAGCGAGATGGCAAGCAAACGAGGACGAATAGTCGAAAGGACACTGAGGCTGTATGTAGCTGCTCTATCTGATGCTGCAGATGAAATAGGGCTGAATCAGGTGTGCATGGACAGGGGGATAGTCCCCCTGACAATCAACCAGCGAATGGCAGGATATGCCAGAACAGGTCGTCTGGTAAGATCACCTGCCAACCGACCATATGATGAGGGGCAGCTCGATGTGTTCATGAGCATGGCAACGAAGGCAAAGAGCGATGACCTGATTGCCATAGATATGTCAGGAGCAACAGATTGCTCAGCATGGGGCCAGGTTCTAACTCGGATTGGCAAGCCACTAGGAGTCAGAGGTGCCGTCGTCGATGGGACTTCACGTGACATTGATGACATCAACAGAATGGACTTCCCTGTCTTCGCCAGAGGTCGTCACCCCGGAACCATGCGAGGTCGTCTGGACATGGAGTCAGTAAACGAGCCAATCGTCTGTGGAGGTGTGATTGTCCACCCGGGAGATCTCATCTTCGGTGATGGAGATGGGATTGTGGTTATTCCTGCCGACTCGATTGAAGAGGTTCTGACTCACGCAGAAGGAGTTGTTTCTACTGATGAGTGGTGGGCTGAGAAACTCGACAAGGGTGAAGACCCTCACGAGTTGCACAAGGAACGACCTATTCCCTAGCTGATTGGATACCTTCCTTTCTCCGCAGCATAGTCATACATTGCCAGTATCTTCTCGGGTGTAGAATCTGGCTGTATATTGTGTGCAGGTGCCAAGATGTAGCCTCCTCCTGGCGCAAGAGCTCTGAGTCGTGTGTCGATCTCGTTTCTGACATCTTCCATGGTGCCTCTTTCTGCCATTGCCCGTTGCAGGTCTATACCGCCATGAAAGCTGAGCCTGTCCCCGTACTTCTCCTTTAGCCGGGCTGAGTCCATTCCTGCGGCCAGCGGTTGGATTGGGTTCAAGATGTCCACGCCAACGTCGATCAAGTCACCGATTAGGGGCTCGATTGCTCCGCAACTGTGATACAGGAGTTTGATGTGGGGGGCACGCCTGTGTATCTCTCCGTACATCTGAGCATGTCTGGGTTTCACTAGTCCTCTGTACATCCTTGGACTCATGATGAGTCCGTGCTGGTGTCCTAGGTCATCGCCGACCTGTACGATGTCCAGATACTCCCCCACCTGGTCGAGAAGTACACGGTTCATGTCCAAAGCATACTCCATGGACTTGTCCATCATCGCCTCAGCCAGTGGAGTGTTCTCCGCCAGGTCAATCAGAAACTTATCGAAGCCTCGCATGTAGTGCTCACATATCTCAAAGACCCCCCAAGGCCCCCCAACCATACCTACGACAGCGTAGTCTGTTTCCTCGTGTAGATATCTGGCCCATTCAACCACACCATCCATCCTTGATGGGTCGTCGGCGTCAGGCCACTCCCAATCCTCTATCTGCTCGACCTCGGTTATCTCTGCCCACGGGAAGTGGGTTACTTCCCAGTATGGTCCAAACCACTTGCCTCTGAATCCGTACTCCGAGTCTGTTGTCCCATCCGGGTAGGTCTTCATCTGGAACCTCGAGGACGGGTTCATGTAGACTCTTCTGAAGTCCACATGCAGTCGCTGAAGCATCTCTTCGGAGATCTTCCAGTTGCTCATGATTCCCCACTCCTGCGTTTCAGGGGCCGTGATTCCAAGGTGGTCACGCAGCTGCTCATAGGCCGCTGGAGTGGTCCAGTAGTCGATTGGGACTCTGTCTGGCTCTTCGTGTGCCAGAGCCTTCTGCACTCGTTCGCGGGACTTCATTGTATCAACCCTCGTCTGCAAATGGCGTATTAAAGTGCTTGATATCATCTGTTTAACAACGTTTAACAGAGAGAATGATGAGGAGGAAGGAATACAGGAGATACAGAGAATGGTGAGCAAGGAGAAGCTGACC
The DNA here is from genome assembly GCA_016839445.1 of Candidatus Thorarchaeota archaeon. GTDB lineage: Archaea > Asgardarchaeota > Thorarchaeia > Thorarchaeales > Thorarchaeaceae > SMTZ1-45. The sequence goes on along the minus strand of JAEOUG010000006.1, from coordinate 17,400 downwards.
ACACTTCTTGGTGAGGCTCTCAGTCCCTCGAGAGTAACGGACAAGGACTTCGACCTGATTACGTACAGCCGTGATCTCAGTCCCGCCGCGCCCAAGATGCCCACTCACGTGGTAATGCCAGACTCCAAGGAGGAAGTACAGGCCATCCTCAAGATTGCCAACGAGCACAATGTTCCTGTCTACATCCGAGGTGGCGGAACATCGCACTGGGATGCATATCTGGCTCAAAATCCGGGCATCATGATGGACATGGGCCGCATGAACAAAATAGTGGACATCAATGAGCGTGACCTCGCTGTCACAGTTCAGCCCAACTGCACATGGGCCAAGCTTGACCAGGAGCTCAGGAAGCACGGCCTGACCTACCTCTGCAGCGAGGCTGGCGGTCCGGCAATGACCGTTGGCGGCTCTGTGATGAAGGCGGGTAGTGGTCCACACTCGACAGCGAAGTTCGGATTCCATGGCAACCAGGACGTACTAACGTTGCAGATGGTGCTACCAACCGGGGACGTGGTTGAAACAGGTTCTGCCGCTTGGCCCAGTGCAGGGAAGTTCGAGAGGCAGTGTCTTGGTCCTGATTTGGGAGGGATGTTCATCGGTGCCGAGGGAATCCTTGGAGTCTGCACCGAGCTCACACTGAGAATCCGCCCCGCAACTGACCATGTGGAGCGCCTACTTGCGGTAATGAAGTCGCTTGATGACGTGGTTTCATTTGGACACTTCATCAACCAGCATGTTGGAGACGAGTACTTGCAGGGCATCTACCTATGGGTGGACCCGGCTTCTCCAGATGTCTTCCTTCTCATGATGGACATCTTCGGATACGAGAAGGAGATTGTGGAGCACAGAAAGAACCGGATTCTAGAGAAGATTAGGGAACTCGGCGGTGAGATTGGAGACCCCGGACCTGCCAACGATTACTTCGACAGGATTCTCACTGGGCTCACCGATCTCTTCGCGGCTGGAGTCTGGCACTTCTTCGGAGCAGGAACCCTGCGAATCGACGACATCCACTTCATCTATGACATATGGAGAAAGGATCTCATAGAGAAACGGGGCTACAAGAAGGCTGGATTTGGGGGCCAGATTCTGCCAAGGCGATGGCTGGCCTTCATGGTGACCAACTACAAGGAGCCCCAGGAGTGGAAAGAGCTAGTAGAGATGGCTGATGAGATTGATGCCAAGGTGCTATCAGGACCAGTAGTTCCGTACGGCATCGGAGGACGGGACGGTCTTCGACGCTTTGTCGCTGAGAGGGATACGGGTTACTATCGCCTTCTGAAGACATTGAAGAAGACACTCGATCCAAAGAACATACTGCAACGCGGGATATTCATTCCAGAGGAGGAACTGCGATGAGGATTGAGGAATACAGGGACATGATCTATGCCTGCGGGAGGTGCAACTTCTGCAGAGGCATTGACTTCGATGAGCGCTGCCCGCAGATCTTCACACAAGTCTGGGAATCTGCTACACTCCGGGGACGAATGGCTATCGCACGAGGACTCCTCGAAGGGAACTTGGAGTACACTGAAGAACTAGCTGAGAGGATCTTTGGATGCTTCTTGTGTGGTCGATGCAGAGAGGAATGCAAGAAGGCTGCAAACATAGATGCCATTGCCATAACCAAGGCGATGCGCGGCGACTTCGTTGACCAAGGAGTGAAAATCCCCGAAGGCGGGGAAGTCATGGCTAACACCGCCCTGGAATCAGGCAACATATTCGCAGACTCCCCAGAAGTCCACACTGGCTGGGCAAAAGGTCTTGAATTCAGGGAGGGCTCGGGGTTGCTCTTCTTCCCAGGATGTCTTGCCAGTCACAGGTTCAAGGAGAAGACGAACATCCTCGTTCGGGTGCTTCAGGCTGCGGGATACGAGCTTGACTTCTTAGGCGATGAGCAGACCTGCTGTGGAACCCCCTACTGGGTGACAGGCAAGGACCAGAAGGCCAAACAGTGGGCTGAGGGTTATTTGGAGAAGCTCAAAGCCCGGGGAGTCAAGGAGATCATCACTCCGTGCCCAAGCTGTTTCAGAGCCTTTGACGAGGAGTATCCGGAGCTACTTGGGCTCGAGGAGTTCCCCATTCGCGTTCGACACACAAGCGAGGTTCTGGCTGAGATAGTCGAGAAGAAGAAGCTGAAGTTCACAGTCCCAATAAACAAGAAGATCACCTATCATGATCCGTGTGAGATTGGGCGATACCGAGGCATCTACGAGCCTGCTCGGAAGATACTCAATGCCCTCCCCGGTGTGCAGTTTGTTGAGATGTCCCGTAACCGCGAGGAAGCCTTCTGCTGCGGTGGCGGTGGTGCCGTGAAAACTCTGTATGAGGACTATAGCAACACAGTAGCCAAGGAACGGATACAGGACTTCATCGAGACAGGAGCAGAGCTAATGACAACGATATGCCCTGCTTGTGAGATGAATCTGACTCATGGCACCTATGCTGCTGACATCGAGGCAAGAGTGCTTGACGTGGCTGAGTTGATGGCGGTCTCTGCTGGAATAGAGGATCCAGAGATACTGGAGTCTGACTACTTCCCCGAGGACTAGCCTCCGACAGCTGCAATCATGAAGACAACTAAGTCTCCTTTGGAGAGCTTGGTCTTCACTCCATCCCTGGCAACCATGTTCATACCGTTGACAATGACAATGGTGTCACGTCGCAGCATTCGCTGCTCCTTGTCCTCAAGATAGACATCGAACCGATCCTTGTAGCCCTCATGCAGTTCATCAATGAGATCAGCTACTGTCGCCCCCTCCTGGGTCTCAAAGGGGAAGCTGTTGTGCTCGTCGTACTTCATGCCCTTGTTCATCAGCTTTACGAAGATCTCAGGCATCGGTTCATCCAGATGGAGATTCTCCATAACCTTAAAATGGTCACGGTCTAGTCTTGGCCGACGCCCACCAAGACTTTAATAGCGGTGAGGGGGCCGGGGACTCTAGAGATGTCCCTTGACTCCAGAGCCCTACTCGGGACTCGTGGGAACCAAGAACAACAATGGCGGCAATGAACCTTGGCTGACTCCAGATCATCGCGAACGACCCTCAGAGAATGGATGGCCGAAAATGCCAGAGATGAGCCAATCCACTATCGAGAGATTGCCGAAGAGCTCGGCAGAGACCCTGCATCTGTGTCTGCTTCTCTATCCATCGAGAAGGCCCAAGCCGAAACCGAAGGAAGGCCACCATACTTCGTACGTGTTAAAGCCGGTCTCTACCGTTACAATGAACTCTGCGAAGCCGCCAAAGATGAAGAGAAGGTCGATGAGGAGATTCGAGAGAAGGCCAAGGAGGTCAATCGGAAGGCCCGTAGCGATATGAACGAGGCCATTGCACAGCTTGACCTCAAGGCATTCGCTCATCTGGCCAACACCATCCTCGCCAACATCCGAGTGCGGGTTGAGGATGTCAGAGAACGTGATCGCTACAACAACACGGTGGTTCTGACAGGCTCATGGCTTGACGATGGTGGGGAGGCCCCAGTCGTCTTCCACGTCAAGAAGTGTGACCTGAACGAGGAGATAGGAAAGGAGACCATTCTCGAGATACGAGGAGCACTTCCCAACTATCAGGCGAATCAAGGAGTACTGATATCGAACGGTATCTGTACCAAGGAGGCACGAGAGGCTGCAGTGCAGAGCCACTACACGGTGCCGCCTGTACACATAATGGACAAAGACATCATTCTGAACATTCTGGAGGAGAGCCGTGCTGGCGTCAAATCTCGCAAGATTGAGATCCTGTTCCTCGACGAGGACTTCTTCGAACAGCTCACCTCGGATGGCGCGGCATAGGCAGTCTTTAAGTTTCGCTTAATCTAAGTTTTCGCCGGCTCTGCTCTTGTCCTCCCAAGGACCCTTCAGAGCGGACTCTCCAGCGAATGGGTTTCCGGCAATTTTGTCAATTCTTCCGAGAGTTAAATATCGGGCCAGCCAACTTTAAATACAACCGTTACTCTCAAGTCAGTTATCACCCGATACGTCTGATACGTATCTCGTGAGAGAGAAAAACGGAGAACAACGCAAATGAGTGAAGAGGAGAAACTCCTATTCGTGCGAGAATCTTCCGGCCTCGTTAAAGAGGTAGGGACTGGTTTCGCTCTCCTCCTTCCCATAGCACTTACCCTTGGGCCCTGGTTCCACTACTTCGGCCCGCAGGTATCGACTTGGTATCCCGGCGCGCATCTTGTCCCAATGTATGCCATTGGTGCAGGTATTGTGTTCTTTGAAGCACTTTCACTGATGTGCCTGATGCTTGCTATGCCAAGATCTGGTGCTTCATACCACTTCACTGGACGTGGTCTGAGCCCGATATTCGGTGTTATGGAAGGCTGGCGAAGCGTTATCACGAACCCTGTCTTTAGAGGAACAGGTAGCTTCTTCGCTGTGCAAATCTTTGCTGGTGGACTCATCATAGTAGGAAGCGCCACAGGCAACGCAATGTTGACCACTGGCGGTATCTTCCTGCTTAGTGATGCCGGTCTTCCCTGGTTGTTCGTGGCGGCACTCCTCATGATCCTTGTAGGATTCGTCTTCAGCTATCTTAGCGTAAAATGGCTAGGATGGTTTGTGATAATCCTAGGGCTCGTGAACATACTGGCGCTGTTAACAGCTGACCTAGTGCTCTTGGCAACGCCCAATGCGTCTTGGCCTACAATATGGGACGGCGTATTCGGTGCTGGCTCATGGGCGACTGGTCCGGGTGCATTTGATCCGACTACGCCAGTGGACTTCACTACCTTCAATCCGGGTGCAATCGGTGGTGCTCTCATTCTCACCGTTGGTGGAATGTGGCCCTATCTGATTATGCCTGTGGCTGGTGAGGTTTCGCAGCCAAGCAAGAACATTCCACTAAGCAACGTTGGTGGCTGGGCTGGAATTGCCGGCTTCTTCCTGCTCTCTGGTTTCGCAGTAGAGAGCAGCATGGGAACATACCTCTATGGTATCAACATAGCAGGTGGTGTCTTCCCAGGCTTCGGCAACTATGCAGCAATTGCCCTCGGAGCCAATCCGCTGGCATTCTTCGTGATATTATGTCCGATATTTGCTAGCGTGCTAGACTCCCCCAGCAACGCACTATGGGTGACTCGTCCGATGCACTCGATGGCTATGGACAGGTTCTGCCCCGAGATGTTCGCAAGAGTCCATCCGAAGTACCATGTACCACACATCACGTTGTGGTTCTGGCTAATCCTCTCGGCTGGCACAGTAGCATATGCTACGGTCTTGCAGTTCTTCTTCGGCACGGCGCTTGCCTCTCTGATTGGCGTAGCGTACACCTACGTCTTCATCAGATGGCAGATGGCCTTGGCAGCAGTGTCCTTACCGTACTACCGACCGACGTTATGGGAGCGCAGCGGAGCCTGGAAGTTCCTAGGCATTCCACTGATCTCCATAGGCGGTTTGGTGTCCGGTGCAGCCTTCTTCTACGCTATGATTTCCTACGTACCTGACCCAGGTGTCCAATTTGAGGTCTGGTTCACGGTTATCATCTACGTGATAGGTCAGCTGGCCTACATGTACTACGGCGCAAAGAACAAGGCAAAGGGCATCGAGATGTCCGCCATCTTTGGACAGCTACCACCCGAGTAGACCTAGTATAGGTGAAGAGAGCAGCCAGCTCTCTTCCCACCCCTCTTTTTGTCCTGTCAGTCTTCTTCGACGAAGTCATAGATAGGAGGAAACTTGTTTCGTGAAGCCTTGCTGGAGAGAGGCTCGAGCTTGTCCCAGGTCCTATGGAATCTCGATGGGAAGGACCATGGTCTGATGAAGAGAAGCTCCCTGACATCTTCTGACGAGTGGTAGAGTTTCATAGCCTTCTCTGCTGCATCCACGAAGCGAGCTCTGTCCTCGTTCTCAAGGACCTGCTGACTATACACGTAGGCGTCGTCGTTCCATTGGTATCGGACGCTCAGTTCGTCATGATCCGGAAAGACTCTTCTGATTAGTCTCCATGGCCAGAAAGCTGACATTTGCTCAAGCTGCTCGCCTGCTCCGTAGAAGTCGATTGCCATTCCCTCTTTGCAGTACACATAGTCGGGACCTCTCTCTCGGAACTTGGGATTGGGCTTGTACTGCCTGCCCCTCTTGCCCCAGTCATACCACTCCCCACTGATCCTTTCTACAATCTCACAGTTGTCCAGAATGTACTTGACTGCAGCAGCAGTTCCATGATGAGCCAACCCTGGTAGATGAGGGCGATTGAGATTCTCCTCAATTGCATTGCGTGCCTCTGGGACATCCTCTAACGGGATTAGGCACCACACTGGAAAGAAGGCCGCTCCCTCGAGCACTGTGTATAGGAAGACCAGCCCTGCAGTATCTAGTGTTTCGAACTCCTCGGGTATCTGTTCATGGAGTGGCCAGGTAAGGTCACTCTTACAGAAATGAACCTCGCAGACATCATAGGAAACAACTTCACTCAGCTTCGCATCATATTGCTGGTAGTACTTCCGACCCTTCTTCTCACGTTCTAGAAAGAAACGGATCAATTCGGACCCAATCTGTATCTCGTTGTTCTCATTGAACGGGTCATTGGCTGTATACTCTGCATCAGGCAACTTCTCATAGTCTGACATATCGGTCTTCACTTCTTGCTTTGGTTGGCTCATTTCCCTGTCCTAGGTAGTAAATAGCCTTCCGGATACTGGAATCTTAAACTGGTTCTCGTCTGTTAAAGAATCGCAACCGTTAATTACCCGAAGTCAGGTCGGAACGTTATGAGTCGCCAGTCAAAAAGGAGCAAGGACGATAGTCAGGCCGCCGAGGGTCTCGACATAGCCACCTCCGGTCTCGATCTGGATTTCAGTCGTAATCTGATTACGGTAATGGATGCGTACCGCATCAACCGTACGTACAGCACGGAGTTTGTTGACAAGAAGATCAACAAGGGTGAGCTCCCGAGAAGCTTCATCCAGCAGTGGGGTACAATTAGGTCAGTTCTTCACAAACTCGCGGCACTTGGTCCAAAGGTGCCCAACGTTGAGAAGTGGCTAAACCAGAAGCAGTACATCTCCTTTGCGGCCATGGCACTGCTAACCATTGCAGTCCCTCTCCTAGTCTTCACATGGGTTCTTACACTTGAATGGCTACAGCCGATAGCATTTCCGCTTTCCATTGCTGCTATTGCTCTCATGTTGATAAGCTGGCTGTCTTCATCCTGGTATAACCGAAAAGTTGCATGGGCCATTCATTACTACATAGAGGATCACCCCGAACTAGTGAGCAACGAGAGAAGAGTTCTGAAGAAGTGGACCCAATCAATGATCTTCCATGTGGCTCGGCTAATGAGAAAGGATGGAGCTAATCCTGACAAGAAGTTGGTCAAGTTCTTCAATGACGACTACGAGGGCATCGAGGTCATCAAGGAGCCCAGCGGATTCAGGAAGCACTACGTCGTTAAGATCAGGCTTTCAGCCAAATAGGTTGTGAGAGCCAGCTAGCAGACTAGCTGGCCCTCTGATCTCATACTAGCTTCTCAATGGGTTTGTAGTCGAGATCAAATCCGAAATGGCGAGGTCCCAACACCTTGAGTCCTTCTTCTGTTCTGAAAACGGGTTCACCCTTCATTCCGACAACACTGACCTTGTCACCTTCCTTGATGTCAGTGTTCGTGATGGGCTCACCTGTCTTCGAATCTATAATCTCTATTATGTCCGGGCTCGTAATCCAAGGCTTGTCGTCAAGCCATGTCACATGGTTCTCGTTCTTGAACCAGACCTTCATCTTCATTCCAGGTTTGACACCGCTGCCCTTGATGACGGTCTCTCCCCACATGTAGCCTTCTCTGTTCTCCCAGGTTCTCTCAACGACCTCTCCTCTGAACAGAACCCAGCCTCCAACGCTCTCAACTATCCTGGCAGCGGGATCATCTCCCGATTCCCGACTCTCTCGGATAATGCGTCCTACCCTGTAGCTCTTGCTGAGTGTTCCGGGGATGATTGCCCTGTGGAAGTCCTTTCCCTTCACTGGAAACGCAACATTTCCGAGACGGCCCCAGGCCACCTCGCTAAGCGCTTTCGATATTCGCTCACCCATTTCGTAGTTCACTACGTGCTCCACAATGCTCTTGTTTCCATACCAGTCAATAAGTGCCATCGGTGCCATGGAGTATCCCTTGACGCAGACAGTGTTCTGACATATCTCAGGAACAGCTCTACCTGAGTAGTCACCATCTACGCACGGAATCCCATGCTTCACGGCGGCATCGATTGGGGCGGGGGTGTTGACACCTCCAAGCTCAAACGGCACTGCAGCCGCGAAGTTCACTCCCATGTGCGCTTCTAGTGCGGCTAGCCCTTCTGCGAGTTCCTTCTCAAAGAAGTCCCAGGGGAATCTGGTCCTCACTGCCTCAATCTCAGATGTAGGTGGAGCAATAGTGCCCGAGTAATACGGACAGGCAAGCCAGTCGTCGTCTTTGATGGTGCCTACATCGACGATTTGAATCCTCGTACCCGCATCGATGTGCGGGTACAGCATGTTCAGGCCAAGCTGCTTGTCACCACCGCCGCCTGTTCCAAAGAAGGTGCAGCCAGTGGTGAGATCCTCAACATCTGCTCTCGTCTTCAGAGTCAGTCCCATTCAATCATCCGCCCTTTAAGTGAGTTTAAGAAAGAGTGTGCACACTGACTTAAATCTCTTAACAGAGAAAGGGCAGAAGAAGTTCAGGAGAGTGTCATCGCACTCTCTCTGATATCTCGTGATGCTAGAGCTCTACGCGGCCCGCATTCACCTTGCCGTCATCGACGTTGATTACGAAGCCTTTGAGAATCCCTTCTCGGTATTCAGAGCCGGGATTGACACACAGTGTTCTGCCAATGTTGCGATAGCCTACTGACTCATGAATGTGACCATGCAGGCCAAGCAGTGGCTGATACTTCTCAATGATGGCTCGAACCGATTTGCTACCTACAGGGCCGACGACTTCGTAGGCGCCTGCCTTCTTGATCTTATGATCCCGAGTCAGTGTAGGCGCAGTATCAAGACCCGAATTGAATGGGGGGTCGTGGAAGTTGCAGATGACATTCGAGTAGTCATCAGTCTCTAGACGCGCAAACTCCGCCTCTAGCTTTTCCATAAGTTCCTCCTCTGGGCACTCCCGGTGAGTGTCCCAAGGTGTTGAGTTGACCCATTCACAGCTTATCATGGGATAGCCTCTGACATCAACCACTCTGCCAAGAGGATACACAATCCTGGGGTCATTCTTGATGACTTCGTCAATTGAGTAATCATCATCATTACCAGGGTTGACCACGATAAGTACGTCCTCGGGTATCCTCTCTCTGGCCATATCCATCCACATCTGAATCCTCTCAACCATTAGGTCCTGGAAGAGCTTCGTGATGGCACCTTCCGTTTCTCTGAGTTTCGCCAAATCCTCTGGCGTGAGGACCTTCGGGTAGTATCCTTCAGTTTCTACGAACTTGACGAACTTGTCCAAGTCCTTCTGCTTCTTGAACTCCTTCTTCTGTCCATAGGGCTGGGCATACCACCTGTCCTCTTTCTCTTGGATGATGGGCATTATGGCCTTTCCAGTGAGGTCGCCACACATCATTGCCACATCGGCCTTGAATACACCTGGCGCACGACACATCTTGCTCCACGTTTCGTTGCTCCCATGAGGGTCAGCAGCAAGGAAGATTCTCATTCTAATACCTCTAGGTTGTATCGTTCATCAGAACTAGACGCGAATTTGCTAGCCAGTTTAAAGGTTTAATGGTAGGGGGCAATTGACTTTAAGAAATCCTGCCCGCGTTCTGTGCTGTTGCGCAAAGAATTAAAGTAGTGCAATCAAGGTCACGACACCATTCAAAAGTTCTGGAGAGAGACGATTGCCTGGAAAATACGGTCCGATACTTGACGATTTCATGGAAGAGGCTCTCAGAATCGAGAAGGCTGCAGCAGAAACGGGAGTCCCCTTGAGGCTCATCGGCTGCCTGGCTTTCAGACTCAAGAGCCCCGAGTACACTGACTTGCACAAGAAGATGGGTCGAGAAGTCACTGATATAGACTACATCTCATACTACAAGCATCAGCAGAAGATCATCAATCTCTTCAGGGATGAACTCGGATATCATTGGGTTCCGCCAAGCTTCGCTAGAGCCAGCACCCTTCGGGATCTCTTCATTGACAAGGAGCGCGACAGAAAGGTTGACGTCTTCTACGACCATCTCGACTTCTGTCACAATATAGACTTCAAGAAGGATAAGCGCCTCGAAGTCGATTCGCCTACGATTCCGCTAGCCGAGCTCTTCCTCGAGAAAACTCAGATTGTTGAAATTAACGCTAAGGACCTGAAGGACCTTATCATTACGTTCCTTGCCCACGAGGTCAGCGAAACCGATGACGATTCAAAGGTCAACGGTTACCACATCGCGAAGATTCTGGCTGACGACTGGGGCTTCTATTACACTGTGACAACTAACATCAAGAAGTTCATCGAGTTCGTTCCCTCCGTTCGCGAAATCACACAGGAGCAGAAGGACTTGGTGTTGGAGAGAGTGAAGAAGCTACATCGCATGATCGAGGATGAACCGAAGACCAGGGGATGGAAGAGCCGGGCCAAGGTGGGCCCCAAGAAGCGATGGTACAAGATTGTTCACTCGATGGATGGGATAAGACAGGCTGATTAGAATCAACTGAGGTTTGGCAATGAAGCTGTCGAAACAGAATGCATATGACATGCTGACCGGAGTGGGAATACTGGGCACAGGTGGGGGCGGTGACCCCGTTGGCTTCGGAAAACCAATGGTCGACTGGGACTATGGAAAAGGGCGGGTCTATGAGATCACGCCTCCTTCTGAGATTCGAGATGATGCCTTCATTGTGTGCGGCGGATACATGGGCTCTGTCAGCGCGTTCACCTCTATTGGAGACATGCTGGAAGCCTGGGAGACCAAGTACGAGCTCCACGAAGCGATGAAGATGTCAGAGAAGATCACGGGCAAGAAGGTTGATCACCTTGTCCCATTCGAACTTGGTGGGACAAACACAACGGTCATGCTCTCACTTGCCTCGCGGGCTGGTATCACTACAGTGGATGGAGACGGCTTAGGTCGTTCGGCCCCTGAAACCCAAATGATAACCTTCGTTGGCTATGGGATTGAGTTGTGCCCAATGCCCGTTGTCACAAGGAATGGCAGTGTCATAATCGTCGAGAAGACAACATCACCGGCTCTGGCCGACGAGATTGGGCGGTTTGCTGTCGTTCAGGATGGTGGGGCCGGTGCGAACAACCACTACTACCAAACTGGCGCGCAGCTGAAGGAGGCGGTCATTCCCGACAGCATCTCCAAATCGGTTGAGCTTGGAGAGGCAGTACGGGACGCGAATGAGAATGGCCGTAATCCTATCGATGCATTCCTTGACATCACAGGTGGACAGAGATTGGCCACTGGAAAGATAACCGAGGTCAAAGGAGAGGATCGGGCCGGCCACTGGCATGTTCTTGTCACAATCTCTTCGAAGGAGATTTCGAGGAAGCTCCAGATCGTCGTGAAGAACGAATACATGATGGCGATGGCGGGTGGTGAGCCTGTGGTGATGTTTCCAGATCTCATCTGTCTTCATGACCCGAAGACCGGACATGGAATAATGAGTTCTCATCTGAAGAAGGGCATGGAGGTGGCAGTGACGGCAGTCTCTGCCCACGAACGATTGCGGCACGCAGGAAGTACGGAGATTGGCAAGAAGGCATTCTCTCCTGCGCGCTACGGCCATCCTGAGCTTGTCTATCTGCCCATGGAAGATATTATTGGGCGGCTTCACAAGTGAGCAGTGTATACTGCCCCGTGCCCCTAATGCGGTAAGGAGTTGATTTAGCATGGTACGACTCGCGCTAATTGGAGCCACTGGCATAGACTGGTGGGAAGACCCGAAGAAGATGACCTTCGTGTTGAAGCACGTGCCAGGCGGCTCGGAAGTAGGGAATCTGACCCCCCGCCATGGCACTCACAGCGTTGAGTCTTTGACAGATGAGGCCTACAATGCGCCATTCATTCTCGAGCAAGTTGTCCGAGCTAATCGTGAGCAGTACGATGTAATCGTGATTGATTGTGCATGCGACCCCATCCTCGAGGCGGCTAGGGAGGTCTCGAAGATTCCCGTCGTGGGTCCGCGGAACACAGCACTGCATCTCGCTCTGACTTTGGGAACGAGATTCGGAGTCGTGACGGTTCAAGGTCAGTCCCTGAAACGTTGCATTGAGCATGGAATCAGAAAGGAGGGTCTCGAGCCTTTCTGCGCAGGTGTCCGGTATCTGAAGATGCCAGTCCTCGACATATCAAAGCGACCAAAGGATGCGCAGAAAGAGATACTCCTAGAGAGTAAGGAGCTAATTCAGAATCATGGTGCCGACGTGATTGTACTCGGATGTACGGCCCTCTCCCACGAAGTTGACCTAGAGCCGGTAATGAACGAGCTAGGGGTGCCGATAATTGACCCTTGGGTCGTAGCTGTCAAGACCGCATTCATGCTAGCTGAAACAGGTCTCACGCACAGTAAGGTAGCCTACCCTGACCCGCCGCGGAAGAAGATCAATGAAGCCCCCTCACTCAAGGGTTCCTTCGATGATGTCCTTAAGGAATGATTTGCGCCTTGAGCTTTTCTCTCCGCAGCAGGGGGATGATTCCAATGATGACCACCACTGACAGGATTGTGCACATCAGATACGGCAGGGTGAGCTGGAAGTCGGCTAGCCAGCCACCTAGGATCGGACCAAGAAAGAGCCCGACTCCCCCCATGCTCTCAACAAGACCCGCGTATGCACCCTTCTCAATGTCGGTGGCGGAGACAATCAGATAGAGCGCTCCGAGATAGCTGAATCCTACGGCCACACCTGAAACAACCATTGCCATGGCCAGCATCCAGAAGTCTGTGAATGCGAAGAGCATTGCAGACGAAACGGCTGAGAGAATCGCCCCGTACGTGATTACAGAGCTCATAGATTGCTCAGGAAGGCGCGCAGTGACAATGAACGCCACAGTTCGAACACCATTCCATACAAGCAACATGATACCCCAGTGGTCTGATGTGAGTCCAGGGAGTGTTTCGACGTAGGACGGAAAGAGGGCGAGGACTACCGTAGAGACAACGCCCCATAGCATGATCGAGAGATATGATGCAATGAACCTGGGGCTCGTTTTAGAAGCACTCTTCAGCGATGTCTCTTTGGTGGAGTCGTTGTTGGTGGCATCATCAACAGTCACCTTCTTCCTGCGATATCCCTGCAGCAGACCTGCAATCAGCCCCAGTGAGACTAGCTCGATAGCGAGCACTACATAGATGGTTGAGATTGGCTGGTAGAGTCCCTCGACATAGGCGATGACAAATGGACTGAATATCATTCCCGCACTCCAAGATGTGGAGAAATTGCCTAGGACCTCACATTCGGCTTCCGGAGTCAGTTCCGCAAGCATTCCCTGGATGGAAGGCGCAATGAAGCCGTAGACCAGTCCTTCCAGAGCTCGGATTGTGATGAGGTACAGCGGCGAAACGAGATAGGGATTCAGGTAAAGGACTAGGACTCCAATGTATGCGATAGTGGCTATTGTCAGTGATCGCTTCCTTCCGACCCTGTCCGAGAAGCGGCCCCCCAATGCGGGAGAGACCATGTAGACAATGCCAAAGGAGCCCATCGCCCATCCTATCTCGAAGCCGCTTCCACCGAGGATTCCAGTATACCAAGGCGCAAAAATCTCCGTCGTGCCGAGCGTGAACGTTACTAGGAATGTGGATATGTAACCTACCAGTCGGTTCCTTCTTCTCGAAGAAGCGGGCAAATCCACAGAGTCATCATCACCTAGGCAGAACGGCTCGATTGGCTGAGTCAATATCAGTGTCTCCTGCTGGCTTGGAGGTGCTGTGCTTCTTGTCAAACGGCTACTTAAGGTGCGGTGCTATATCCTTGGCTAGAACCTCAGCCGTGTTCACGGGGTCTGTTCCCGGAACTGGAAAGGCTACTACGGTGTTAGCTCCCGCATCGATTATCTCTTGAAGCTGCTTTGTACATGACTCTACGTCGCCAACGACGCCCAGAGTGACGACCATCTTGTCAGTCACGAGCTCTCCAACGTCCCTCCCCGCAGCATCCGCTTCTCTGAATGCAAGGGTCTCTTCTTCCTTGATTCCTGCATGTTCCATTAGAGGGCCACCCGCCTGTGAATGGGGGAGGTAGAGCTTCATGAGGCTCCGCGCAAGTGCTATCGCCTTGTCGGTATCTTCGTCGATGACCATGGGGAGATATGAGACCATCTCGAAGCCGTCTGTCGATTTCCCTGCCTTCTGTGCTCCAAGCTCGACTCTCTCCCACGCCCACTTCACGTAGCTAGGAGTGTTGAATATTGAGAGGATTGCCCCGTCCCCAATCTCTCCCGTCAGCTTCAATCCCATCTTACCTTCGAAGGCCAAGTAGATTGGAGCATCTGCTCTGACTGGCTTGAAGATCAGCTTCACATCCTTCGCGGAGAAGAAGTCCCCTTCGAAGTTGACATTCTCTCCAGTCATAATCTTCCTGATTAGTTCGACGCACTCTCTTGTGCGAGAGAGCGGCTTCTTGACGGCGAAGCCCATCTGCTGCATCCAGAAAGGGACTCCGGAGCCAAGACCGAACACAGCTCGCTCGTTGGACATCTCGTCAATAGTGGCAAATTCCATCGCGGTCAGTGCAGGGTGTCTTGAATACGGGTTGACCACTCCGAGGCCTATTCTGACCCTTTCTGTTGCCATGGAGGCGGCAGCCATGTAAGGGATGCCACCCCTGAAGAAGTAATCCTCAGCAAACCACACTGAGCCTAGGCCAAGCTTCTCCGTGGCCACAGCCATTTCTACAGCTTCTCGTACTGGAAACACTCCAGTCATTGCCAATCCGACTTCTTTGAATCCTTTCACAGTCATGTCATCTCCGAGAAAAACATTGAGGGGCGTCTTGCCCCTCTATTTTGGTAGCTTGCCGATCTTGCCAAGGTAGTCTGCGACGTCCTTTAGACCGAGCATCTCCAGCGTTTTCCTTGTTGGCCAGCTTGTCTTCAGGTCCCACTCGTGCAGAGTGTAGTATCTGTCGAGCATCTGGTCCATCTCCTCCTGGTCGTTCATCTCTCCCTTCAACGGACCTGAGGCGGCACCCTCATTCATCAGTCTCCAGGGCAGATTGTCATGTTCTCGAGTGGCTCCACGAGTAACGTTGAACGCCTTCTCAAGTGTCACTACTCTGCGCCCTGTTTCCATGATTCGTTCCTCAGTCATTGGGATTCCTGTGGCTGCCTCGTATATCCTCGCCATGTTGTCTGGATTGATGCCGAATGCAGCAGTTGAGGTGAACACACAGAAGCCAAGGGCCTCTGTTATCTCGTAGCAGTCCTCATGCCATCTCACTATCTCGGCTCGATATTCCGTGAAATGCGGAGACGCCCACTTGCCATCGCCTGTGATCTTCTCGATGAGTTCAACAGACTCAGGGCTTGCACCGAATTCGGCGAAAGTCTCTGTCATGAGGTGGTCATTGCCTCGGGGGTTCACAGCAAAGGCTAGAGCGTAGGCCTTTGCAGAGCGGGTTTCCACGTTTGACTGCTCAAGACCCTTGGCGTTGATGATGGCCCATTTGTAGGAGTCTTGCCCGACCTTCTTGGTGGCAATCTTGAGACCATCTCCGAGGAGTTGCCCGAGCTTGCCCTCTCTCTTGGCTATTGCTTCAACAGTCCTCCTTGTTTCTTCTAGCTTGCCCCAGTCGAGATCCATCCCGTTGGTGTCCTCTTTCGTGAGAACGCCTCTGAGGTAGCTCTCGATGGCCCACTGGGTGACAGTCCCTGCAGTGATAGTGTCAAGGCCAACTCTGTTGCAGAGTTCGTTCAGGATAAGGACTCCCTCCGTATCTATGATTCCGGGGCCGTTCCCAAGCGCGCCAAAGGTTTCGTACTCGGGGCCTCCGCTGGCAATACCTGCGTTCTCACCCTCATCGATGGTGGAATATCGATGGCATCCGATGGTGCAACCGAAGCAGGCCACTCTCCTCTTGAGGTAGCCCTTTTCAGTGAGGGCTTGGCCAGTAATGGGATATACATTCGGAGTGTAGCCGGTCTGCCAGTTCTTTCCGGGGAATGCATGTAGTTCGTTCACTCCCGCCAGGGAACCTGCGGTCCCGTGTTCGTGAAGTCCAATGGCACCACTGTCCTTCCGGAGGTTCTCTCGCATCTCTTCAGCGACTTGCGCGAACTTCTTCGGTTCTTTCACTTTGACGGGCTTCGTTCCCTTCACCTGAATTGCCTTCAGCTTCTTCTTGCCCATCACTGCAGCGCCACCGCCTCTCCCGGCTGCATGGTAGAGAGAACACTGGATGGACGCGGCTCGTACAAGATTCTCGCCAGCTGGCCCTATGTAGAGACCCTTGGAATCTTCTCCATGTCTCTTCTTGAGCCATGCATCTGTCTCTATGATGTCTTTGCCCCAGAGATCCTTTCCGTCGAGAATCTCAACCTTATCATCAACGATGTTGATGTAGACAGGCTTTTTCGATTCGCCATGGACAACCAGATGGTCATAGCCTGCGAACTTCAACTCCGCTCCCCAGTGCCCTCCTGTATTGCTCTTCAAGTATAGGCCTGTTGTGCAGCCCACGGTTGTGACAGATGTTCTCCCAGAGCAAGGAGCAGTTGTACCGGTCACGGCGCCTGGGGCATAGATAATGATATTCCTTGGGTCATCCCATGTGATGTCTGGGTCCTTGCAGTAGTCCCAGAGCAGTCTCGCATTGATCCCTCTCGATCCGACATAGAGCTTCCTCCAATCCTCAGGAATGTCCTCCTTCCAGATCTTGCCACTGCTCAGGTCAACGTGTAGTATCTTACCTTGGTGTCCGTACATCTATCGGCCCTCCTTCTTCATTTCTCGATACTTGGCCATTCGCGCAGAACGCAGTTTCTTCTTCTCTTTCTCTAACTCCTCAGAGGCGTCAAGCCACTGGATTGCGCCTGGAACACAGTGTTTTGCACAATATGGGTCTCCTCCACAGAGGTCGCATATCATCGGAACACCTGTCACTGGATGAAGTCGTATTCCATGGTAGGGACACGCTTCAACGCATGATCCGCACTGTGTACAGACCTCCTCATCTACTGTGATTACTCCCGTCGTCTCGTTTCGTGAGAGGGCGCCCTCCGCGCACGAGTCTATGCAGGGATGCGCATCACATTGCTCACAAAGCAGCTGAATTCCCAATGCGATGTCCTCGAACTTCATCACTTTGATTCGACCGCGCGCAGGGTCGAATAGGTCCTCCTTCGTGAGAGAACACGCCAAGGAACACTGCTTGCAGCCTGTGCACTTGTCCATATCGACAAGCAGCAGTTTCTTCATCATTTCGCCGTCCGTCCTCAGAATCTTAAATTCATCAATCAGTCGCAAAGCCT
>JAEOUG010000073.1 GCA_016839445.1 Candidatus Thorarchaeota archaeon | reverse complement strand
GAATCAAGAAGCTGACTTCCATAGCCGACAAGTCCGCGACATGGAGGGCCGTTGCTCAATTGAGGAAGGCACGTTCAGAGAGTCTCTACCACAATGCTCGATCTGAACCTTCAAAGACCCCGGCAGCCAAGTTCACTCCGGCTCAACAGCCTGAGAAGCCTCCAGCAGCTGAAGCATCTCAGGATGAGAGCAATGAGTCCTAGATAATCAGGGCGTATTACAAGCTGTTATAGTGCGGACAGGGGTTAACTTGTTTACTCGAGGGAAACCCCATGAGCAGCGAGAAGGGTCAGAAGAACAAACTGCTGAAAGGTCTAACAGAACACGACATCCTCTGCTGGGAGGAAGAGAAGTCCCGCTTCCAGAGAAAGATGGGACGCAAGGTCACTGATCTTGAGTTTCTCAGACACCTTCTTGTTAGGTCCTCGAGACCCGTTATCACGACAAAGGAAGGAGTGACCTCCGGGTTCCTAGCAGGCCAAGGTCCAATCTACGAGAAGAGCGCAGACACTCTCCTCACCAAGTACAGGGCAGAGCATACCAAATGACAGTTCCCGTTTGGCAATCCTTAAATGCTAATGGACCACTTGGTACACTAGACGGGTTTTCTGATGTGCGGCAATACTACACTGTGGAAGACCCATGGAGAAGAACCAATGAACGGAACAACTCTCATGAATGATGGTCCTAAGCCCGAATGGACTGAAGACTCCACATTGCAGTTCTGGGAACCTGATAGGCTCTATCAAGAGTGGGTCATATTCTTGTACACTATCTGGCAACGTGTGGACTATCTCTAGAAGCAATTGAAGCCAGCAGACGACGAGGTATGCAGATGTGACACAGAAGGAACCTGTAGATCTTGACAGGGTGTTCAAGGCGCTTGGCAGTGAGACTCGAAGGAAGATACTCCGGATGCTAAGTCAGAGTCCGAGCTATCCCTACCAGCTGGCAAAAGATCTGGAGTTGACTTCTCGGGGTGTGTTCAAGCATCTTGAGGCGCTGCGCGAGGCAGGTCTGGTAGAGAGAGAAGCAGGTGAGAGCGAAGTAGGACCCGACAGAGTGTACTACCGCCTCAACACCCGTTTCGGCCTGTCCACCACTGTTCTGCCTGATGCTTTTGCAGTTCGTCTGATCAGGCGAGAAGCAGGTGGACGCATTGCCATACCGAGAGGCTTTGTGATTCCAGAAGCGAGACGAGATGTCGCGGCAGTGAGAGAACTCCTGCGAGAACTAGGAAGGGTCAACCAACGTCTCTCGCACCTCGATGAAGAGCGCATGCGCTTCTCTTCATTGAGAGGCAAGATCATCAGGCGGATTGAGGACATAATGGAAGCGTGCTCGTGGGATGATGAGAGCTGCGAGAGGGTAAGAAGCCTGATAGACCCGGTGCGACAGAGCGACACTGAGGAATCTCAGTTTGCAGACTCATGGGCTCAGACTGTACATGAAGCCCTGCGGATGTTCGAGAGTCTCTTTGCCAACATCTCCACTCGTAGTGAACGTCCTGATGAGCCCGAGGACGAAGGAGAAGTCTTCATCAACCCAGAATAGCCCTACCAGTTCCATACTATCTCCCATTCTGACCGTTTCTCGCTGGACATCCGAGGTACATACTCGATGGGATTGTAGGGCAGCTCAACACCCTTCGCCTTTTTCACGGCAAGATAGTGCTTGCCTCTAGAGGTTGAGAGAGTCACGATGCCCTGAGCAAGCGAGTACAGCTGGTTGATGGTCACTGGGTCTGCCGTGTCTGCATGAACCAGATAGAACTCCACGGTGCCAAGTTTGATGCTCTCCTCCACACACTCCTTGAAGAACTGCACAACATCCCTCGCAGGGAAGTCTATCAAGAGGGGTGTGAGGCCCTCAAACATAATCAAACGAGGAGCAATCTCCTTTCTAAGGCTCCTCAGCTGGATATTGATCTCGTGAAGATGAGGTGAGCAGACATAGTTGCCCATGGTGTTCTGCCCGTAGCCTACCTCAAGTATGCTAAAGCCAGATGTCTGGAGATCTGCCATCTCTGTCATGAGAGACCGGTTCCTTGCCTCCGTGACAACCTCGAGAGTCTTCATCTTCAGCTCAAGAGCCCTTCTCACCAGAGTAAGCATGAACAGATCGTAGTGGCTGTCCTGAGACGCCATGACAATGAAGACATATCCTGCAGGAGGGCGAGTGAGCAGACCATCCACTATGTTGGAGTCAGGACCAATGCTTGGTGCGCCTCCGCCATCCATGTCGGTTTCGTCTCCACTTAGTCCAGTTCTAGATGCTTTCTGATTGTAGCTACAAGCGCCCTCCCTGAGAAGGGCTTCACAATGTACTCGTCGGCCCCAACCTCTTGGCCTCGCTCCAAATCACTGCTGAAGCCTCGTGCGGTAAACATGAGGATTGGCACGGACTTGAACAACTCGTCGCTCCGAAGTCTTCTACAGACTTCGAAACCATCGATTGTTGGGAGCATCACGTCGAGGAGGACCAGGTCAGGCGCCTCTTGCCTGGCCAGGGTCAGTGCTTTTTCGCCGTCGTCAGCAATGATGACGGTGAACCCGTTCTTCTCGAGGAATGTCTTTGCTAGCTCTGTTGTCACTCGTTCGTCATCGACGACTAGGATCTTCTTGTTGTCACTGGTCACGGGTTTTCACCTATTCTATAGGTATTAGGTCATAGTCAAGAAATCCTTCAGATAGCACAGGCCTCAGTGCCAAGAAGCTGGTCTTTGGGACTACTCCGCAGACACTCAGTACGCCGCATAGTTCCTGGACACGCAGATGTATGCTATGGGCCAAGGATCCGCTCTTCAGGATCTGTTGTTGACTGAGGATTGCCAAGGTTGGGCGGTCTGTGGAAGCAAGGGCTGCAGAGATCTCCGCCATCATCCCCTTCAGGTCAGGAAGACCGTACTTGTTCTCTATGGTGTCAAGCGCGTAGAGAACCGTTGCGGTCGCATTGAGTGCACGTTCTAGTTGGCTTGCTTCGTATCGGATTTCTTGAAGAGTCTTCCAGGGGTCTTCATCTATTCCTCTTACATTGCCCTGCTTTCCAAGGATATGTCTGCCAAAGAACACGACTTGCTCTTCTACTCTCTCACTGTCAACGAAGTGGCTCAGGCCATGGGAGAACCTCTCCGGAGACCATCCCTCAGGCAGTAGGATAACGGCAGGGCGACCCTGCTGAAGATGGTTGGAGATGAATGGAATATAGACTGTTTCAAGGTAGGGAGCCGCCAAGTTCTCAACCTCAATGAGATTAAGCGAACCTCTTCTGAAACCACCGCCCAGAATCTCGTCCAGGCTGTTGTTACCGGTTGAAATCCTATCAGTGGCAGGATCAGGAATAGGCTCACGCTCTACAGTAATCGGGGGGAACTTGTGGATGTGCCAGGGAATGTAGCTGAAACGGCCTCCTGTCAAAGTGAAGAGGTATGTGTCTTGACCAACGGGCCTTGACCGCATCTTCTCTATGGACATCTGTCGATACATTCTCTGGTCCTGCCTCAAACGCTCAAGATTGACTATAGCATCAGATGAGTGGTAGAGGAGGTGCGGGCTGTCCAACTGCCAGTCACCTTCAGTCACGAGAAGGAGCTTTTTTGACTCGTTTCTTGCTGCGTAAATGAGTGACTGCTGCACCTCATAGCGATGATTCATCTCGATAGGCATTACGAAGTCGTTCCAAGAGTCAACGATGATGATATCGGCGTCTACGAGGAGCTCCTCTCCGAGCAACTTCGAAAGCTGATCTCGGAGTGACTGCTGGTGAAGACCTTGGATGTCGAGATCTCTCCAATACTGAGAAACAATGAACCTGCCAGCATAGTCCGGAAGAGAAGAGAGCTCCTTCTTGGTTGAGGATGTTGATTCGGCGTTTGACGCTATGAGCACAGAGTCTTGGAAGTCCCTGAAAATCTCTTGTACAAAGAGGCTCTTTCCGGTGCCTGGCTTGCCTGTGATGGCTAGAACATAGTCTGAAGGAGATTCAAGTGCATCCCTAATGCTTGGCGGGATGGAGCCTCGAGTGGTCATTCGTCCGGACCCCTGTTTGCGCAGATAATGGGGTGTTTGCTTGGGATATAAGCGTATTCTG
>JAEOUG010000072.1 GCA_016839445.1 Candidatus Thorarchaeota archaeon | reverse complement strand
CATTGGCCCCTGCACCACCTTGGGCTACATCATAGTGGGCCCCAATCACTATCTTCTGGTCAGAGTCACCGAGGCTGACTATGATGTTATGACCCTCCTCGGCTGAACTCTGAAACGGGTATGTCTGGACTGTGAAGTCGCAACCCATGAGCTCCAATTGCTCAATTATCTTGGAGCGTCGCGCATCATTGTCTTTCATCTCGATAGTCTTGATGAAGTCAATCATCGGCTCTCTGGTCATCTGTCAGTACTCCTGAGTTATCGCCGCACCACGGACACTCATGAAGGGTACCCCACAGTCTGTGCAAACAGAATCTGCTGACTCGGACTTAGCTTGAGTTCTGCTTTGATGCTCTCTCTGTCGCAGTTGTGGAACCAAGTAGCGAGGCCCTCTGAAGCGGCAAAGAGATTTACATTCTGGGCGATGAATCCCGTGTCTGTGTAGTAGTAGGACTTCTGCACCTCTGGATCGCCGATGTGTGGGTCAGGTTGTTCTGGCCCAAGGTCATATCGCTCTAGGCCAACAACGTAGAAGATGTTCACTGGAGTGTGCTTAATGAGGTCATGCGCGTAGCTCCGACCTGAGAACATGCGGAAGTCCCCTGCTGAGACCGGTGTCAGTTGATGAGGGATTGCCTCATACAGGTATAGGCCGTCCTTCATTGCAACGTAGAGGTCAATCTCCTGTGAGTTGCTGGCAGAGGGAGCTGTACGTCCTGGCTTGCCAAAGGACGCCTTCTCGCGATTCACCCCAAAGGCTGCCCAGAGAAGGTTCGAGAGGACCTGCAGTGGAATCTCTCTTGGGCTGATATTACGGTTGGTCCGCCTGAGTGACAGGGCTTCCAGCAGAGTCTTTCCACCCTTCTTCACAGGTTCTGGCAAGATGATTGTGTCCATATCGTACACCTGCTCCTATTCTAGTTCCCACTTCTGATAGACAGCATCGATGCCATCACCCACGACCTCTATGTCGTCAATCTGTCCCATGCCCGCTTCATGGAGCCAACGGACATGATCAATAGAGTGGGGATCGACACCAATGCATCTTGCACCTGTAGCATCTGCAGCAACTGGATCCGTGCTCGCTATGATTGTGTCCATCTTTACTGGTGGGCCGCTCCACGGCCCTCGCCCAGACTTGCCGTAGAAGCCGTCGATGACGCTGAGCGTGGGAGGCAGGGTCTTGCAGATGTCGTAGATGAAATTGCTCGTCCCGAAGCGGTGCATGGCGTACTTGTGGCGTGTCGTGAGCATGCCGAACATGTTCTTCAGGCCCATGGTGATCACCGTATGGTGCAACGTCTTCATTGACGGCACAGTGATGATGGCCGACTCTTTCGCAATTCGTGCAACCCTGAACTTCTTGATTGCGCGGGGGTTCTCCACCTTCAAGTCGACCTTGTCATCGAGCTTCCGCATGTTCACGTACTCCACACCCAATCTGTCGAGTACGTCCATCATGCCCGTTTCGATGATGGCCTTGTCTGGCGACGTTATCCCGCCTTCTGTTTCCACGACCATCACTCTCTTGCCAAGTTCCATGACCTTCGTGATCACGGCTTCTACCACAACGGGGTCGGTTGTTACCCCGGTCTCGAAGGTGTGGTCTGTGATGAGATTCGGCTTCACCAAGACAGTCTCATAGGGACTAAGGGCCTCCTTGAATGGAATCAGCTCCATTGCCCTGAACACGGGGTCAAGGCCACGTTCTCCCTTTACGACCGATACTAGTGACACAGCCCCACTTACAGGATGTCTGATATTTAAGTCTGAGAACAAGACAGACCTAGCTCACTGAATACATAGCTGACGCGCTGCTTGGTTGTCACTCGATTAGTTCGAGAAGAGATTAAAGGCAGCAGGACCTCGCATCTCTCGGTGCTTCGTTTGGATGGGGAAATCGAGCAGAATCTAGTAGATGAGGCAGTATCCGGCGAGTGGAAGGTCGGTGACATCATCCTTGGGCAGTACGAAGTCAGGTCTGTCCTAGGGCGTGGGGGTTTTGGTGAAGTCCTCAAGATACACCACAGAGGATGGGGTTTAGATCTTGCCGCCAAGAACCTCTTACCGGAGCTCTTCTCAGACGAAGCAGAGAAGGCTGACTTCATTCAGGAGTGTGAAGCTTGGATTGGACTTGGAATTCATCCCGGTGTCGTGAGCTGTTACTATGTTCGGGACCTCGGAGGAGTCCGCATCTTCTCCGAGTATATGGATGGTGGAAGTCTAAGGGACTATCTGGCCAAGGGGCAGCTGCCTGTTGATACCGCCCTCAACTTTGGGATTCAGATACTGGGCGGTCTCGGACACGCACACAAGAAAGGCCTGATTCACCTAGATGTGAAGCCGGAGAACGTACTGCTCAATTCATCTGGTGTATTGAAGATTACAGACTTCGGCATCGCTCGGGCTATGGGCACGGCCACAGGACGCTTACTCAGTGCGGCAACTCAGACGTTCAGGCACGAGAGCGGATATCCAGGCACTCCAGTATACATGCCGCCCGAGCAGTGGGATACCTCTCTAGGGCCAATCGGGCCTTGGACGGATCTCTATGCATTTGGCATCATGCTCTATGAGATGGTGTGCGGTAGGAGACCATTCGATACCGGAGGTGAGTCGGTTGAGGTTCTTCGAGACCGGCACTTCAATACTGAGCCCGTGAATCCCAAGAATCTGCGACCTGACCTCCCCACCAAAGCGGCAGAGCTGATTATGGCATGTCTTGCCAAGAGTACCACTGACCGACCGCAGACCTGTGAAGAATTGCGTCTGCAACTCAAGGGAATCTACCGAGAAGTATCTGGTTCGCGATTTCGGTTGGCTTCAGATGAGGAACTCACGCTACGAGCAGACTCCTTGAATAACCATGGCGTATCCCTCCTTGACCTAGGCAGAGTGGATTCCGCTCTTGAATGCTTCAACAAGGCAATTGAGTTGAACCACCATCACATTGAAGCAGTCTTCAACCGAGGTCTGGTGCGTTGGAGACGAGGCGAGATTTCCGATGTAGACTTCCTGAAAGAGCTCTCATTAGTCAAGGAGCTGGACTCCCGCAAGTATCTCTTGATCTGCCAAATCCACTTAGAGCGCGGAGACCACGAATCCGCATTGGAGACAATGGAGGATGCATCAAGGGAGTATAGTGAATCCGAGGAGGTCAGAGTAATTCTCGAAGACTTGAGAAGTCGTGATTACGAAAGGCCTCGAGTCTTTGAACTCACTGAGGCAACACAGTTCTATACAGACTGCCTAGGACTCATGCCTGATGGAAAGAGAGTGGTTGTCACCTGTAAGGATGGCACAGTTCGAATCTGGAACATTGAGACAGGTGAATGCAGCAATACCTTCCAACCAAAAAAGGGCGAGATACTGAGATGCGCATCGATTTCTCCTAGCGCAACCAAGATGGTCGTTGGCCGGAACGTGAGGAACACGGATGGAAATGACCTGGAGTTCTATAGGTTGTTTCCGAAAGTGGAACTGATTGCTAAGCAGTTCGGACCCAGAGCACCTTATTTCTTCACTCACAACGAGGAGCATGTTGTGACAGGGGGTTATGGCTCAGTGTTTGTATGGAACGCCGATAGCGGCGCTTTGGTGTTCCGTCTGGCTCATAATGCGGATGACTCCGTACCCTGCTATCCAGTTGCCTTCCTTCAAGGCAATTCCAAGCTCCTCACTGCCAGCCGTAACGGCGAACTGAGAGTCTGGGAGCTGGCAAGTGGTAGGTGTCTTCGAGTCATCGAGAGCAGCGATGATGGCTTCAAGCACGCCACCGTTTCGTCAGACGAGAAATGGGTGCTGACTACCTCAGGTCCTCCGGGCATGACTTCATTCAAAGGTGTTTGGGAAGTCAGCATTTGGAGCCTCGAATCCGGCGAAAAGCAGGCAGCCGTCCCAGTAGATGACCCAATGATCTTTAACGCACACCTCTCACCAAGTGCGAAGTGGGCTCTGACTCTTGGCTGGAACCAAGGGCTGACTGTGGTTGTCGGCCCATTGCGTCTGTGGGACCTAAGGACCAACCAGTGTGTCCGCACAATTGATTATGCAGGGAGCTTCGCCGTATCGCCTGATGAGCATTCGGTTGTTGGGGTGCAGAGGACGGGAATAGCAGTCTGGCCTTTGCCCAATGACCCCCACAACCCTGACTTGTTGGTGCGGGAAAGAGCAAGGTTCTCAATTTGCAGACCGAGAGAAACACTCGAGCTGGCCAAGTATGATTCAGAGGCGAAGAGCCTGATTGATGAAGTCCGCGATGCAGTTGATTCCGAGGAGTGGGAGCTTGCCGCAGATCTGGTCCAAGAGGCAAGGAGTATTCCTGGATTTGAGGAAGATGCGTATCTTCGAGAAGCCTGGCATCTCATCGGCGAACACGGTCTCCGGAGTGGATTCGCCGGGTTGAAACAGACCACCTCCTCTCCAAGGTTGTCCCAAACGATGCCCAATGCGAGGATAGACTCGATCACTGGTTCGCGTGATGGGTCCTTGATTGCCATCATCACCAAGATGAAGGACGCAGTACTAGTCTGGGATTGGCGGTCCGGAAATCCGCCACGTGAAGTTGTGACGGAAGAAATGGCACGAAGACGGGGACCAACTTCAACCACGTGTGCCGGATTCACTGATGATGGCAGGTTCCTCCGAGTCCTCCAATCTAATCACTCTTACTGGAAGGTCGATTGCGTTACTAGTGAGCCTGTTGATGCTCGAATCATTCACCTCGAAGGACATCTCGCCTCCGTAGGATTCTCGGGGAGTTCTGCAATTGCGTGTGTCAGCGTCGGGACACGCAAAGGGCAAGTTATCTCACTGTGGGATTTGGATAGAGGGAAGAAGATTAGGGACCTGAAGGGGCTCAAGCGGGATTACCTTGTTTCCTCGACTATGGCGTCGGATGGAAGATGGGTGATAGCTACAGGATATGACAAGAAGCGCGATAAATACGAGATTTGCTTGTGGGACTCAACCAAGGGAAAGCTCATTCGAAGGATTGAGGGGCTGCTTGAAGGCGGGTCCAACTTCCGGTTGCCCTTGGCTGCATCATCAGATGGTCGCTACGTTGCCATTGCTCCAAGCGGAATGCCGAGCATATACCTCTGGGATCTTGAACACGGTGAGCAGATTGGCGTCCTCACTGGTCACAAGGCGAGGCTGCAATCACTTGTATTCACATCCGACGACCGTTTTCTGCTTTCAGCAGATTCGCAGGGAGCTCGGCTCTGGAACACGAGATCATTGGAGTGCATTCACTCTCATGAGGTCAGTGGCGTTGATACATCAATTCAGAGCCTTGTCACTCTCTCAGAGGATGCAAGGTGGCTTGCTAGAGTTGCCAAAGAAAGGATCTTAGTTTGGGAGCTTGAATGGGACTTCGAGGTCTAGCGTCAAGGCAGGATTGCTGGGCGCCTGTTTCCAGGACTAGCCTTCTACGCGAGAGCCTGCCAATAGCCGGAGGAGCAGCTGATGCCTTCACAGTCCAGAGAATAACTCAAGGAATAAATCCCTAGTCTGCACTAGTCTACATGGGTGACGCAGTCGAAGCAGACTAACAGACTGACCATGGACATATCCCCCGCGCTGGCCTGCATCTTCATCATGGCCATCTTGATCATTGGATTCGCATTGATAGCCCTCTATGGCTGACTCCTTGGCCTCTAGAACGAATCCATGTCTCTGACCGGATAGGGTTTTATGAGGAGGAGCTTCACACCACTTCTGTGACTGGCAGGCGAGAAACATGAAGGCAGGAAGGATTCTACGATACATCTTGCTCTCTCTGTGCTACGTATGCATAGGGCTGTTCGGCCTCTTTACAGTCTTCTACCTATTCCTCAGCTCGACTACACTCGGATGGATCATCGCCATGTTCTATCTGGGAGTTGCACCGCTGCTCTTCATCCTGGTCCTGGTAAGCGGAGTAGTCATCATCCGCTTCTCATTCATGAGGAAGCGCAGGCAGACGCTAGTCATATCGGGAGTCTGCGCCTTCATCTTCATTGGTGCCATCATTCCCTATCCTGCGATACCGTTTGCTGTTGCCGACGCTGAGAGTCAGATGCTGTCGACGTACGGCACGGACTACAGCGATCTTGACACCTCACTCATGAGGCCAGTTCCCTACTCCATCTTTGACAGCCTCTTCGGGATAGGCATTGACCGGCACAGTTTCAGCGTTCAGTATGATATCCCCTATCTCGACAATGGTCAGGACACCTTCTTCTTTGACTGGTACTGCCCCACGGGCCCCGGTCCGTTTCCGGTGATCATAGCAATCCACGGCGGTGCGTGGGTCCTCGGCAACAAGGGGAGTTTTAACATCCCATTGTTCAATCAGTACTTCGCATCAAAGGGTTATGCCGTGTTTGACATTCAGTATGGCCTCTTTGATATCTCCGATCTGCCTGGGAGCGACCAGGGCAATTTCGGGCTGTTCTCGTCTCTCGCCTCGCTAATCCCGTCGTACAATGGGAGCTACAACATTCAGGACCAGATCGAGAATGTAGGTTACTTCACGAAGATGCTTGACCTGAACAGCTCCAAGTACAGAGTGGACATCGACAACGTCTTTGTAGCTGGAAGGTCGGCAGGAGGGAATCTGGCATCACTCGTGACACTTGGCTACAAGAACCCCCTGTTCGCAGGGAACTTTTCCACAAACATGACAGTCCGAGGCGGTATCTGGATGTATCCTGTCACCAACATCACGAGGGATGAAGCAGGCTTCTTTGACCCCTTTGTAGAGGGAGGCCTCCCTATTGAGGAGCAGTACAAGAAGCTCTTCGCCGCATCGCTGATATCGAACAGCACTGTTGTCCCGCCCATCATGATTGTCCATGGGAGCAAGGATGGGCTTGCCGACTACCAGACTCAGGCAGTGGACTTCTATCAGCTAGCGAACGGCCTTGGCCACAGATGTCTGCTCATCACCATTCCTTGGGCTGGACATGGCTTTGACTATGACTTCCACGGGTTTGGAGGCCAGATATCGACCTACTACATCGAGCGATTCATCGCACTGGAGAGGAGTTGATGAAGGTGCAAGAGAGAGCGCAGAAAGCGAGCCGCAAGGTACTCAGGATCTTCTCGTTCCAGACAT
>JAEOUG010000071.1 GCA_016839445.1 Candidatus Thorarchaeota archaeon | reverse complement strand
CTCTAGAAGCACAGTGAAGTTCAGCATACCTTCAGCAAGTGACGTCGTATCAACAGTGCAGACCTGAGTCCAGTTGTTGCCAGCACCTACGGTTGTGTGGTTGTACGCGGCGTAGATCTGATCTTCAATGAAAAGGGTGAGGTTCACAGGCCCGAAGTCAGAGGTTATGTTGAGGGTGATATCGAAAGTACCTGAAACTGTGGTTCCGTTATTCGGGCTCACGAGTATGGCTGTGATGTTAGGAGAGTCGTAGCCCGCAGGTACTTTGATGTGCGACTCGGAAAGCTCTAGGGTCTGGCCAGCATCCTCAAGGGGGACTGTCATCTGAACTTGCGATGATCCTGCAATCATGAACGTGAGGAGTAGTACTGCCAGCAGTCTGCTTGCTTGTCTCATTCTATGGCCTTCCTAATAGACTGTATTCTGATTCGGGGCGAATGCCGCCCAGAGAAAGTGTACCACTTTTAAGGCTAGCGCCAGTCGCACCATCGTACTGATGCCAAATCGGGCAGATTCTATCAGAATATGTATTCTTATTAGATGCATCGTTGCCAGTTGGATTGCGAACAGCCGGATGTGCGATTGCCATGACCTCCGAAGAATCAGCTCCTGCGTCCATCAAGATCTGGTCTCCCTCAGAGAATCTCTCAGACCGCGTGAAATACCTACGTTCTCATTTCTATTCATTCCATGAAAGGGCACTCACCAATGAGCCTCTGCCCTTCACCACGGGCACCGAATGGGATGAGGTCTACTCGTTCCACGACCTGGCAAACGAGCCAGCAATCTATCGATTCTTCCCCTCTATCAATGAAACCTTGAAGGCTCTGGCCGTGCGTGTAGACCTCCCTTCTGATTTCTTTGACATGTCATTGCCCCTTCGTCGAGCTGTGTTCTTCCATGAGGCTATGACGAAGTACATGCCTGTGGAGATTATCGATGGTGAGCTTATCGTTGGCTTCAACTTCAACACGGCTCTCTCCAAATGCTTGAACAAGTCTGAGGCAAAAGCCAGAAAGAAGGAAACCAACAAGTGGTTTGCTGAAGCAACCAGGCTCACTGATCTGGGTGTTGGCACTGCCTCGTCTGTTCCTGGTCACTTGATTCCCAACTATGCCAAGGTGATGCGTGTCGGATTCGAGGGTCTGGCAAAGGAGTATCGCGAGCTTCTTGAACAGGACTTGACGCCCTCTCACAGGGAGTTTGTAGAATCAGTCGTGTTGAGCTGCGAGACTGCTCGCGAGTTCGCGCAGCGCTACTCGTGGAAGGCCGAGGAGTTGGCACGTAAGGAGCAAGAACCACGACGCCGAGAAGAGCTCCTGAAGATAGCTGAAATCTGCAGCAGAGTTCCTTGGAAGCCGCCCAGTTCCTTCTGGGAGGCGCTCCAGTCGCTTTGGCTGACCCATATGCTCGTGATGGCAGCTGAATCATATCCTGGGGCCGGCCTCTCCCATGGACGATGGGACCAGTACATGTATCCCTTCTACGAGAATGATGTTACTTCGGGTATTCTCACTAGAGAAGAGGCCAAGGAGTTGCTGCGCTGCTACTGGATCAAGCACAACTACGTCTATGATTACCAAGGGCGACTAGGAATCAATCAAGGCATCAACTCCAGCTTCGGGCAGCTCATAACTCTGAGCGGATGTGGACCCAATGGAGAAGACCTCACAAATGAATTGACGTGGGTTGCTCTAGAGATAATTGAGGAGATGAACCTCCTTGAGCCGAAGCCAAACATCAGACTGCACAGGAATACTCCACAGGATTTCCTCATGCGTGTGGCAGAGCTCGTGGCAAAGGCTCAAGGTTCGCCATTTCTGCTCAACTTCGACGAACATAGCATCGATGGCCTTGTCTGGCAAGGTGTGCCAAGAGAGGAGGCTTGGGATTACGGAGTTGTCGGGTGTCTTGAGAACACAATGCAGGGCAATGATAGATCCGACACAGTGGATGTCAACATCAATCTAGCTAAGGCAGTCGAGCTGGCACTTAATGATGGCAAGGATCAAGCTACTGGCGAGCAGATTGGTCCCAGGACCGGGAGACCCTTGGACTTCTCAGACTACGGTCAATTCCTTGTTGCAGTGAAGCGACAGATCTCATCACTCATTCATACCCTCACAAAAGCAGGTAACATGGCGGACACGTTGCGAGCCAAGTACCAGCTTACCCCCTATCTGAGCGCTCTTATGGATGGGTGCGCTCGGCGAGGCAAGGACATCAACCAAGGTGGGACCGACTACAACTTCAACACCATGGAGGCTATGGGGATTGCCACATTGGCCGATTCAGTTGCCGCCGTGAAGAAGTTGGTCTATGAGGAAAAGAGGGTCTCCATGAAGGATCTGGTCGCGGCCATAGAATCCAACTATGAGGGCTATGAGGAACTCAGGCAGCTTCTACGGAACAAGGCCCCGAAGTTCGGCAATGACGACGACTACGTTGACTCCATTGCCCGCGAGCTGTCGATATTCTGGTCTACGTTGGTCTTCAAGTTGAAGAATGAATACACGGGCAGGAAATACCGTGCTGGCTATCTCTCATGGAACTACTACATCCCGTTGGCTCCACTCACTGCCGCAACACCTGATGGCAGGAAGCGAGGCGAGTTTCTATCGGGTGGGGTCGGCGCAGTCCAAGGCATGGATGCCAATGGGCCTACTGCCTCCATTAGGTCGGTTGGAAAGCTGGGTCTGGAAACCGTGCCGAACGGAGCATCTCACACAATCACACTCAGTCCTTCCATGGTGAGCACACCGGAACACATCGAGAAGCTAGCGGCCATGCTACGGGCATACAACGAAGTGGGTGGAACTGCGCTCCAGATTAACATCATTGACTCGAAGACTCTGCGTGACGCGCAAAAGAATCCTGATTCCTACTCCAACCTTATGGTACGCGTCACTGGTTACAATGCATTCTTCACTCAAGTGGGACGTGAATTACAGGAAGAGATCATCAGACGAACGGAGCACTCTCTATAATGGCGACTTCGGGAATCATCACGAACATCCAACGGTGTTCTACGGAGGACGGACCTGGCATCAGGACGACTCTGTTCTTCAAGGGATGTCCTATGAAGTGCCTGTGGTGCCACAACATAGAGACCATTGACCCCAAGCGGATTGTTGTGTGGTACGCTGTCAAATGCATTGGGGACCAGGCGTGTGTTCGTGCATGCCCCGAGAGCGCAATCGAGATGACTCCTAACGGTGTCAGGATTGACCACGAGCGATGCACGCTCTGCGGTGACTGTGAGGATGCCTGCCCGACCGGGGCCATCAAGATGATGGGACAAGTGTGGGCTTCGGATGATATGGTCAATGAGTTGCTCAAGGACAAGATCTTCTTCAACACATCCGGAGGCGGCGTCACTCTCTCGGGCGGAGAAGCCACGTTCCAAGCTGACTTCGCTATCAAGGTAGCGAAGGGGCTTCAGGAAAACGGAGTCCATGTCGCACTCGACACCTGTGGATACTGCAGTGAGAGCGTAATGAGGAGTCTTCTGAGGCATGTTGATCTCGTGCTCTATGATCTGAAGACGATGGATCCCAAGATGCACCAGGAATACACAGGTGTTCCCTTGGATAGGGTGCTGGAGAACGCCAGAGTTGTGGCTGAATCAGGACTGCCAACATGGATTCGGACTCCAATCATTCCCAAGCACACTGATGATGAGAAGAATGTGCGGAGCATCTCAAGATTCATTCTGGACAACATGCCCAATGTAGAGCGGTACGATCTCTTGGCCTTCAACAAGATGTGCGTAGACAAGTATCATCTCTTTGGCCTGGAGTATCCCCTAGAGGATGAGGACCTGATGGAATCTGAAGCAATGGAGCACCTAGCGCAGGTGGCTCGGGATGTTGGAGTCCAGAATGTAGTATGGTCTGGAATGACGAAGAGAGATGGGTCTGGACCGGTAGACAGCACGGAGAGAGTGGTAAACTGTGGATAGCATTCTAAGCAAAGAGCTGACAGATGTGATGAGAGTCTTCGAGGTCCCCAAGTTCATGGTGACCAAGGATTCTAACGACGAGCCGAATATTGTGCCTGTGATGACTTGGACGGTGTACGATGGCAATACACTGGTATATGGTGACTTCATGACCTACAAGACCAGAAAGAACCTGGAGGAAGGCAACTCCAAGATGGGCCTTCTCGTCCTGACAACAGACCTTGATAGCTGGCTGATTCGAGCGGATTTCGAGAGCTTCCATCGAGGCGACGATGTGTACGAGTTCATTGCTCAGACTCCTCTCTTCAGGTATAATCAGTACACAAACGCGAGGAGTGCTGGAGTTGCTCAGGCTGTTTGGTCCAGCCAGAAGTACGGCATTTCGAAGCTTGGAGTTCTATCCTCCTTCCTGAAGGCCAAGTCTGCAAGAAAGAAGGTTCCAGATCTCAAGACAGAGGAGGGCAACATGCCACACAACGTGTATCAGCGGTTCTCTCAGATGGCTGCAGTGAAGGCAATTGGCTTTGTGGGCGATGACGGGTACCCAGTGGCTTTCCCTGAATTCGGCATCCTGCCATCCTCGAGCAATTCTCTCGTTGTTCTTAGAGGTCAAGAGAGGAGAAGAGCGCTGGGTCTCAGCACCGGGACCAGAGTGGCCGTTTCTCTCGTCACGCTTGAGCCTGCGGCTTTCCAAGTCAAAGGCACATTCCACGAGATTGATGCAAAGACAGGGTATATCCAACTCGACAGAGTCTATGCCTGCTCATTGCCACGGCCTGGCCAACGTGTCGACATCCCTCTTGCATCGAAAGCTGCTTGATTCCAGCAGATCGTTGGTCTAGATGTTGGCATTTTCGCCACACCGTAATCCTTTTTGTATCGTCATAACGTCCGCCAGCTCGATTACGCATGATGAAGAGCTGGGATTCCACTTCGAGAGACGGCACTCCCCTCCTTGTTCGTCATGCGCAAAGAGATGATGCCAGCCTGTTGCACGAAGGCTTCAGGAGCATTGTTGAAGAAGGGCAATGGCTTCCTACATTCAGTGCGAACTCTACCAGCGGGGACTGGATGCACTGGATTGAGAAGACGGAGCATACCAGCGAAGTGCTCCTAGTCGCGTTTCACAACAGCGAGTATGCGGGACATCTCACACTTCAACCTGAGGAGTGGGAGGCCTCAAGGCACGTCGCAAAGCTTGGAATCATTGTAAGAAAGGAATTCAGGAATCGTGGGATTGGCCGCCTTCTGATGGTGGCAGCTCAAGAAGCGGCCTTGGAGAACGGATTCTCTAAGATCATACTGAGCACTTTCCACGACAACTTGTCTGCTCTACATCTTTACTCTTCTCTGGGATTCCGTCAGGTGGGGGTCAGAAGGAATCACTTTGATATGCCGAAGGGCTTTATAGATGAGGTGCTAATGGAGAAGGAATTAGAAGAACCGCAGAGCAAGGTGCTCTAAATGTGGCGCACAATTGTAGACTACTTCAAAGACTCACCACAACGATTGAAGGTGGCCCAGGCCATTGTACGGCACGGGTTCCACATTGAATCTGTTGGGGACATCAAGTGCGGCGACATCCGTATTCCTCTGAAGTCTTTAGGAGCCGCTCTGGGGATAGACCGTAGGACTGTCAGGGCCACTACTGAGGACATCTGCCAGAATAGGGAACTCTGCGAGTTCTTTCGAATGCTGAGGCCTGCGGGTCCTTCTCTCGAGAATGTGAGGGGTGTTCTTGGTTACGGAGTTGTCACGATCTTCGTGGAGTCTCCTGAGAATCCGGGCATTCTCTCTGAGGTCACTTCCATGATAGCTGGCTACGGTATCCCGATTCGGCAGGTCTTGGCAGAAGATGTGGCGATATATCAGGAGCCTTGTCTGAAGGTGATCACTCAGGAACCCCTGCCCGGTCGCGTGATCGAGACTCTCGCTGGAATCAAGGGTGTCCGCAAGGTAATCATCGACAAATAGCCTTGTACCATGCAAGAACGTTCAAAAGGAGTGACTTGACCCTCCTGAGGAGCGTTCCGGTAATGGACCCCGAGGTCATTGCATTCAATGAAGAGCAACTATCAGATGAGAGCATCCGGCATGACGGTATGCGTCAGGTCTGGCTTCTGGCCATCTCGCTGAGTATTCTTCAGATAGGCTTCGGGATTGTCACACCCATCTTCCCATTCTACATAACCTCCCTCGGTGTTGGAGGTATCGAGCTTGGTGTGCTAGCAGCATCTTTCGCCATTACCAGAATAGTGCTGGCTGGTCCGATGGGAGGACTCTCAGATCGTGTTGGGCGGCGTCCTGTTCTCCTGGCTGCCCTTTTCGGGTTTGCCGTAGCGAATCTCATCTACGCTGCGGCCTCCAGCATCATTGTCATGATTGCCGCACGTTCCTTAGAGGGAGCAGTGTCTGCAGGATTCTTCCCTGCAGCAAATGCCTACGTGTCTGATGTCACATCAGTCGACAACAGAGGAACCGCCATGGGCTACCTAAGCACAGGCAACATGGTTGGGTTCATTGTAGGCCCGGCTTTGGGAGGAACCCTTGCTCAGTTCACTGGGTACAGAATGCCCTTTGTCATAGCTGCGGTGGCTACTCTCGTCACGATGGGGCTTGTTCATATTCTCGTCAAGGAGCCCATGAAGAAGACTGCACGCACCGATGGTGACACTCGTGATAGAATCCCAATCAGGGAGGCGCTCTCTCGGGCAAAGAGTATCTATGGGGCCCTGGGCGTAGCTATGTTTGCGAACATGTTTGCTATGGGCATCCTCGAGGTCGCCTTCATGCTCGATGCTGTAGTGAATCTCGGAATTCAGCCCATTGAGATTGGCGTATTCTTTGGTGTCATCGGCATTGTGATGATTGTGGGCAATGTAGGATTTGGCAAGCTCTCAGACGTAAGGGGACGCAAGTGGCTGATTGTAGGTGGCGCCATGGTCAGTGCCGCCTCACTGCTGATGTTCATATTGGCATCTGATGTCACTGGCTTCCTAGTTGCTGGAGCCTTCCTTGCATTGGGAATGGCCATGCGTGGTCCAACCATTCAGGCGTTGATTGGTGATGCAACTGATCCCAGATCATACGGTGTCGTCATGGGAGTCTTCGGGGCAGTCAGTAACAGCGCGTATGCCACGAGTTCCCTCTTGGGAGGTACGCTATTCGATCGGACTGCGAGCGGAGACATTGGGCTTCTGATTGCCTACGAGGTCTCGCTTGCAGGGGCCGCCGTGGCAGTGCTGTTTCTACCAACAGCGGTCAAGAGCGAGGACGAGTGCAATCAGGTTCCGCCTCTGTAGTCTACTTGCCTCAGCCCCTGCTAGACGAATTTGGCGGAAACATACGCGACGATGCTGTTGTGGTCGCCAGTGATGTCCCCAGAGTTCGTGTACTTCAGGACTTCAAACTGGGCCGCACCTCTCTCTTTGGCGAAGAGTGCTGCAGCCGCGATGGGTCCAGCACCACAGATGCTAATGCGGTGCCCTTGGACGAACTCCAGGAAACCTCTTGCGTCCAAGAATTCCAAATACTCCATTGCCTGATTGTCCTTCTTCAGTGCGCTTTCAGCTGACTCGAAGTGCGTGAAGTCTGAGCTGGCGATGACCATGATGTCCATCTCTTCCGCGAGACTGGCCAAGGTCTTTCCGAGCGACTCGCAGACCCTCCAGGACTGGTCGGTCACACAGATTGGCACAAAGGAGGTCTGTGGCCCGAAGACATACTGGAGAAAGGGAAGCTGAATCTCGATTGAGTGTTCTCTTCCATGCGCAATGCAGTCGTTCGTTGCGTATTCGTTCTCCTCTACGATGGCTGCTCCGAGTAGTCCGTCAAACCTCATCTTGCCGAGGGGCGTTTCCCAGTCTTCGTTGCACACTGCCAGACGAGCTCCCATTCCGGTGTGGTTAGGGCCCAATACTACGATGTGTTCTGGTTTGCCATCCTCAAACAGGCTCAGGTACGTGTGAGCAGCTGCCTGACCCGAATAGATGTGTCCGGCGTGAGGTGCAATCATTGCCTTGAGACTCCTGCCTGTCCCTGGGTCTCCTTCTGGTACCCTTCCCGGGCCCAATTTCCCCATGAAGCACCGTTCCAGACTCTCGCGGAGCTTGGGCTCTGTTCCTTGGTACCAACTTCCGGCGAATACTGCCATCCTTGTCATATTCAGACCCGTTCTCTAGATACGTGCCTGCACACAAATCTTCTCCGGTCCTGTTCTATCTCTGCAGCATGCCCTTGACAGATTCTGCAAGATTGTCTAGAGGGATCTGAGTGGTCTCCTTCGAAACCATGTCGCGCAAGCTGACTTCCCTCTTGTCATAGTCGCGCTTCCCAACGATGAGAATGTATCTCGCCTTTCTGCTCTCAGCTAGTTCGAAGAGCTTCCCGAGTGATCGGTCCATGACATCTACTTCGCAGGATATCCCGCTTCTTACGAGTTGATTCATGATTGCCATTGCAGGAGGCACCATCTGTATCTTGACTGGAGCAATGAACACGTCGAGCCTGGGTATCAGTCGCTCGGCATCAGTCTGTGCAAGAACGATATCGATGATTCTCCCAATACCCAATGAGATACCCGTAGCAGGAGTGGGAGGGCCGCCGAACCGCGCAATGAGATGGTCGTATCTGCCGCCTCCTAGAATGGCTCCCACATTAGGCTCACCAAGATACATTCCTTCGAAGACAGGGCCTGTGTAGTAATCTAGGCCTCTCGCGAGCGACATGTCGAACCTGATATAGTCCTGCACTCCCGAGGCGTCGAATATGTTCGACATTGCTTCTAGCTCAGAGACTCCTTCAAGTCCAAGTCTGGATGATGTCATGAGGCGTTTGAATTCCTGAAGGGTTTCTTCTCCCGATCCGCTGACGCCGATTGCGTCGATAAGGAACCCACTCGATTCTTCTGATATGCCTCGCTGAGCAAGCTCATCACGGACGCCGTTTCTGCCAATCTTGTCAAGCTTGTCGATGGCTCTGAAGCACTCATAGGCCAGTTTGTCCTTGACACCGGCGCTCTCTGTGAGCCCCTTCAGAACCTTCCTGTTGTTTATCCTGATCAGGTAGTCCTTGCCGAACAGCCTTCTCAGGAACTCCAACGCCACAAGCACGACCTCAGCATCGGCTGCAGGGTTGTCAGAGCCAACAATGTCCACATCAGCTTGCTCAAACTCGCGATATCTCCCCGCCTGAGGTCTGTCGTATCGCCACGCCTTCCCGATGGCATATCGCTTGAATGGCTTCTGCAAATGCAGATTGGTTGCTGCGATTCTGGCCAAGGGGACCGTCAAGTCAAACCTCAGCCCTACTTCTCGCTCACCCTTGTCAGTAAACTTGAAGGTTTCTGCCTCAACTTCGTCTCCGCCCTTCGCCGAAAGGGTCTCCCAGAGTTCCATGACTGGTGAGTCCAGAGGTTCATATCCGAACAGCTCGAAGACCTCAACGGCTTTGGCCACAAGGTAGTTTCTTACCCTCATCTCCTCGCCCATCAGGTCTCTCATTCCTCTGACTGTTCTCATCTCACTCAATTGGATTCCTCCAGAATTCGCTTCGGCGACAGAATGGAGAGTCGGAGGTTGCACTAGATAAGCTGTTCCTATTGATGAACAGAGCCACCGACTGTCACTGTTGTCACCAGCGGTTGCTGTTCCTACTTCAACTTTAAGTCTTGCGTTCCCATTAGAGTGCAATCAGTCCCATGGCAATGAGGGCGAAGTATGCTAGGAGGACTACGGCCACAAAGATGGAATCCCTCGCCACGCGTTTCAGGAGGCCGGATTCTCTATCTGCAAGGTACACGTAGACCGTCTTGTTGAGGATGGACATGGCAGTTGCCAGCAGGACAGAGCCAAGGGCTGCTCCAAGTGTCAGAGACCCTCCGTAGAACAGCGCCGCGGACCCTGCTACTACTGCCCCTGCCGAGACAAAGCCGCCTATCAGCGCAGCAACCAGCACGCCGGCCTCGCTGAAGGTCTGAGTGAGAAACAGCTGGATGAAGTATACCAAACCAAAGATTGCACCGAATCGCAGAGCTGCCCCAAACTCGAAGGGTGAAGAGAACTTCGCGTCGTAGAGATTCCCTGGGACGTGCTCCTTCTGAGCCTCGTAGACCATCCTCATGACGCTAGCAATGACTAGGATCACGATTGGCACCAAATAGAGCTGGAAGAGCTGGAACGTAGTGTCTACCAGCACCAAGAGGATTCCATTCCGAAGAACCATGGCAAGATTCGCCAGGAGCACGGACAGTGAAATCCTGCTGACTCCCTTCCTGTCTGCATTCACGTAGAAGTCTGTCACACTTGAGACAGTCGCCTCACTGTTTGCGAGACCTCCGAAGAAGCCGAAGAAGAGCACTCCTTTATCCCGGTACTTCTTCACAAGCAGGTAGTTCACGAAACTCACTGACAAGAGGATGACAATCAGAAGGTAGGTCTGGAACAACGGGAACTCGATTGGACCAACGGTGATTGTCGCTGGTATCAGAGGCCAGAATAGTAGGATTATGACAGCGAGTTCAACTGCACTGACCATCTCCTCACGTGTGATCACCTCGACAGCATGTGCCAATTCCTCCTTGAAGCCGAGCACTAGAAACACTACAAACGAGATCGTCACTGCAAGAACCTCCAGAGGCCCAAGAAGCTGCCCTGGCGGAGGATTCGCGAACCCAACTAGTGTGCCCAAGACAAAAGACAATGCGAAGGCAATGGTAGTAGTCAGACCTCTTCCCATTGCTCGGAAAAGCTTGTAGTACATCTGAGCGGTGACAATTGCTCCAGAAATGATGGCAGCGTAGATCAGAATGATTTCATTCCCAGTCACTACGGTGGAGTAGGCAGCAAGTGCTCCGAAGAGGCTGTGAAGTCCGAATGATCTTACACCCAGAACTGTGTCGGTGGTCATCTTCTTCTGTCTCTCAAGCCCTATCAGGGCACCCACTGTGAATCCTAGAATTATCCTCACAATCAGTTCGGCATCTGGAAGAAGGGCTTGCATGACTTGGACCACCGGAGACGACATAGCTCTCCCGCTGTCTTTTAAGGACTGGTATGATGACCTCAGGTGAAAGGCAAGGAAAAACGAAGAGCGAGGCTGGGTTTAGTCCAGCCTCGTATGCTTGAGAAGATTGGTCAACGCGATGTCAAAGCTCTCTCCCGAAGGGAGAGTGCGCCGAACGGTCATAGGCAAGACGTCCGCCTTCAGTTCTGCCTCGGCAAAACCGAAGCGCCCCTCTGGAGCCTTCTTTGTGTCGACAAGTACTGGTGCTCCCATCGAAATCTGCAGAGCTCTAGCCCCGATGATGCGCGCTTTCTCGAACTTGGTCAACCACCTTGGGCCGACAGGCACTCCCATCTTGAGGTTCTCTTCCTCGTAGCCAGTGACGAGTCTGGTCCTCTCTTCTGCTCTCTCTACG
Source organism: Candidatus Thorarchaeota archaeon (assembly GCA_016839445.1). Lineage (GTDB taxonomy): Archaea > Asgardarchaeota > Thorarchaeia > Thorarchaeales > Thorarchaeaceae > SMTZ1-45. The sequence goes on along the minus strand of JAEOUG010000071.1, from coordinate 7,801 downwards.
GCCTCGATTGAGGGCATCTTATGGATGTCAGGCTCCGGTTCGGGTGGTTTCTTCCTCTTCGACTTGGACTTCCCATCCAGGTCTATCTCTCCTGCCTTGACTGCCTCCAAGACCTTCTCCGTTTCTTCAATCACAGTCTCGGCCTTGGATGGGCTGAGCCCCGGCACAGCCTCAGCGAGCATCTCGTTGTCCGCCTCAGCGATCTTGTCCAGAGTATCAAACCCTGCAGCCACCAGTTTCTCGCCTGTCTTTGGACCGACTCCTGGGATGTTGCCCAGCCGTGCCACCTTCTCCTCCTCGGAGAGGTCGGCCTTCTCATTGTCTTTGTCTTTGGAGCCTTCTGACATGTTGATTTCCACGACCCGTTTCACGTTTGACTCTTTCTGTTTACTCGTCGTCTCCGCCGAAGTCGCCTTCAGGTCCGCCGCCCATACCTGGACCGCCCTTAACGCTGATGACGTCATCAATCTTGAGAATCATCTGAGCAGCCTCAGCCGCTGACATGACAATCTGGCGGTTCACAAGAGCGGACTCGACTACCTTGGCCTTCTTCATATCATCGGGCTTGCCCGAGTCGATGTTAAGACCGTGGGTGACGAGACCGTCAGAATGGGCCTTCCTGAGACCGACGATTACGTCGATTGGGTCGAGACCTGCATTCTCTGCTAAAGTTGTCGGTAGGGACTCAACTGCATCCGCAAAGGCATTCACGGCATACTGCTCGCGTCCCTCCAACTTGGAGGCGTACTCCCGCAGACGGTATGAGATCTCTGATGCGAGTGCTCCGCCACCGTATGTGACGTAGGGGTGCACTACGACGTCCTTGACGACGTGAAGAGCATCATTGAGAGCTCTGTCTACTTCGTCTACAATGTGGTCCGTACCGCCCCTCACTAGGAGTGTGACAACGCTTGACTTCGGTGTGCCCTCTATGAAGAGCATCTTGTCATCCCCAACTTGGCGCTGCTCTACGAGCTTGGCCTTTCCAAGGTCATCTGCTGACAGGTTCTGAATCTTGGAAACAATAGCGGCGCCTGTGGTCTTGTGGACTCTCTCCACATCTGACTTCTTGATCCTTCTGACCGCGAGTATTCCATGCTTCGCAAGGTAGTGCTGAACGACATCGTCTATGCCCTTCTGGGCTATGACAACGTTCGCTCCGGCCTCGACGATCTTGTCAACCATGTTCTTGAGCATGCGCTCTTCCTCATCGAGGAAGCTCTGCATTGAGCTCGGGTCACTGATGGAGATCTTAGCATCGAATTCTGTCTTTGTCACTTCCAGTGCAGCCTCAAGGAGGGCAATCTTCGCGCCCTGGACCTTCTTCGGCATTCCTGCGTGAACGACCTCTTTGTCTAGAACGAGACCCTTGACGAGCTCTGTCCTGTCAACTGACATTCCGACCTGCTTCTGGCGTGGGATGTTCTCTATGGAGAGCTCCTCGTCAGCAGCCAAATCCTTGTTGATCGCTAGCACTGCCTCGACCACTGTCTTTGCCAGCGAGTCGCGAGACCCAGATACGAACTTGCTCGACATGGATGTCTTCGCCACATCGATGAGTATCTTCTTGTAATCGCTTGAAGCTGGATCGACCTTCTCAGCCACCTTCTCAATGACATCCAGAGCCTTCTCTGTGGCCTTTCTGTAGCCACTGATGATGGTCGTAGGATGTATGTGCTGGTCCAGAAGTGTCTCTGCCTGCTTAAGCAGGTCTCCGGTCAGGACTGCAGCAGTAGTGGTACCGTCTCCGACCTCATCATCTACAGTCTTTGAGACCTCGATGACCATCTTCGCTGCGGGATGGGCTACATCCATCTCTTTCAGAATGGTGGCTCCATCGTTGCTCACTGTTATGTCACCGAAGCCATCCACTAGCATCTTATCCATGCCCTTAGGCCCAAGTGCTGACTTCACTGCCTCGGCAATGACGATTCCGGCCATGATGTTGTTGCGTTGTGCATCGCGGCCGCGTGTTCTCTCGGTGTCTTCCTTTAGAACAATCACCGGTACGTTACTCAAATTGGTTCCTCCTTAGGTTGTTGAGATTGGTCTTGGGCCTTCCGTGCGGTCATTCCCATAACCAACGGGTCGGCCAACAAAACTGTACATGGGCTTTCGGGTTTTGTTGATTTTTAAACGTTTTCAAAGGTCGTCGTGGAGGACTCAGTCCGGATCTGGCTTTCTCATCACAACGTTCGTTCCTGGTCTGACACCCAAGACACTTGAGATGTGGTGGCACTTCGCGCGGGTCACGTAATAGGTCTCGAGGCCGAATTCCCTCTGTATCTGCGGGAATGACTCAATGTTCGCCTGTCCCTTAGAGATTGCGAGATCCGAGGTTCTAACCGCCTCAAGAAACTCATCGCTGACCCACTCCTTCGGTACACCGTGTGCCCATGCTCCACTGTCTATGATTGTCGCTACTTCCTCGACCGCAGTGCCAGCGACGTCCTCCCGAGTGACATCGTTGCTCATTGCCCTGCCCTTCACAACAAGAAGTGTATTCCAGCCGAGGCTGTGGATGAGCTCCAGCAGAGGGACGTCAAGTATGACCTCTCCTGCGTTGTCGGCAAGAAAGATGAGCTGCCCCTTCTTCTCTGTCATGGCCTTCCAGAGGAGGGCTGAGTGGTCCACAGCAAATCCTTGCTTCTGAATGTCATCGAAGGTCTCCACTAGCCTCTCAAGGTCAGGCTTGTGGCCACCTGTGTTGAAGTCGATGACGGTGCCAGCTATGCTGGCTGAGAGCGCTCCAATGAGTTTCTCTCTTCCTTCGAGCCGCTCGAGCTTCTTGGCAATTGCCGGCAATGCATGTTGCGCAGCCTCCGTACTCTGTTGCTTGATCTTCCTGAAGGGGTCTTCTACTCCTGTCCGTGTGTAGAGCTCCTGGTACAGCTGGACTGAAAGAATCAGCGGAGTGAGGTTCTTCTCATATCCTTCTGAGATTCTCCTGTAGGCCAGTCTGAAGAGATCATACTGAGCATCAGGGTCGTCAGTCAGGAGAGGAACAGCGGTCTTCAGAGCGTTAACGATGCATGCAGAGCAATCGGGAATGAGCGGGACCTCAAGTTCAGGCATCGGGCTCATCATCCTCTTGAGACTCGTAGAGCTTCTTCGCCATCAGGTACGCATCTTCCCCGTCCCTATAGTAGCCTCGCAGAACTCGCTTAACTCTGAAGCCAAGCTTCTCGTAGATTGCAATTGCAGCCTCGTTGGTCTTTCTGACCTCTAGGAAGAATTCTGACGCACCATAGTCAATCATTCCCTCCATCGCCGCGGCAATCAATGCTGTACCTATCCCGTGATTCCGCCTGTCATTCAGAACCGCCACTGAGACAATGTGCCCCTTCTTTGTGGGCAGTCGTCCGAAGCCCGATATCCCACGTTCTATTCTGCACATGATGTACCCCACTACTCTGTCGTCGACAGATGCCACGAAGAAGGCTTGTGGGGCGTGATAATGGAGACCTAGGAAGAACTGCTCTGGGTAGTTCTCGGGAAGAGACTGCTGGTTGATCAATACGACCTGTTTGATATCATCGGGATGGAACAGGCGTATCTCGAAGGCCTCGCTCATAGCCTCGCTCACTACTGTAGACCTGCGAGTCTGAACGTCTTTTATCAGTTATGCAAGCGACTAGCTTCGACGTCGACTGGGCGATTCCTGAAAGCTTATCAGCCGATTGAAGATGGGTGGTTCCATGTCAGTCATCCTAATTGGCGGCACTCCTGGAACAGGCAAGACCAAGGTAGCAGGCGCACTAGGCAGCCGTCTGGGCGTGGAAGTCGTTTCTATTGGTGAGCTGGCCGACAGTCATGGCTGCATTTCTGCAGAGGACAAGGCCCGCCAGACCGGTGTGATAGATGAGGACTGCCTTGTGGAGGCTCTCCTCGACCTAGTGGATGACAAGGGCAAGAGGATGATAATCGAGGGTCACTATGTCGATCTCGTTCCAAGTGGGTCAGTTCAGTGGGTCTTCGTTCTGAGAACTCATCCTGAGGAGCTCCAGAGACGTCTAGAGGAACGAGGCTACAAGCAGGCAAAGGTTGCTGAAAACATCGAGGCCGAAGTTCTTGGCGTGTGTCAGCTAGATGCGCTTGAGTCGTTCGGAGAGAAGAGAGTCTACGAGATTGACACCACAGACATCAATACAAGTCAGTCTGTGGAGCTAATCGAGAGTCTGATGAAGGACGCACCTGAACCAACCAGGATCGACTGGATGGAGCAACTAGAATCTGAGGGACGCCTGGGCGACTTCCTTAGCGAGTAATCTACTCCTTCTCTCTCATCCAGATTGATATCAGTCCTACAATAGCGACTATGAACATGGAAATCGGGACGCCTGTGGCGTAGATGTCTCCAGTGAGTTCAGGGTCTGCGGTGACTGCAAAGGTGATCAGGAAGTAGACAGTCCCACCGGACATAGCTATCATGAGCGCTGGAATGAGTGCAAGCCATGTCCATTTCGGCCTGCTGTATGCGAAGTAGCTCAGTACTATCATGAACGCTCCCGCAATCAGAGGGAAGAGGAAGATTACACCACCTGTCCTCTGGAAGGCCTCTACGAAGTTCACGAAACCGACCTCCGGCGGCACATCTTCGTTTCGCGTCATGACTTGAAGGAACTCGCTGGAGATGGAAAGCAGTCCTCCAAGAATGAGCATGGCCGCAGGCCACTTGTATTTCAGAATGCCTAACTGACGCTTTCTGAGCTGTTTCCTCAGCTCCTGCGCCTTCTTGATCCGCTCGCTCTCCCTGCCTTTCTGAATCTCACGTTCCCTCTTCGTGAGACCGTCGTCTATCTCTTCACCTTCGGCTTCGTCATCGATAGCATCGATGAGCTCTTCGGCCATCTCCTCTGGCGAGTCGTTCTCATCGCTCATTATGAGTCGTGGTGAACGGACCTTTGACGCATATAAGCATCAGTATCTGAGAAATGATCAATTGAGATGCTTCCTGATGGTTCTAACCAAGTCCGACCTCATTACCACGCCGATTCGCTGCGCAATCTCTTGGGTTCCTAGCTGATCATAGATGGCGCTCGGAGTGTCAGATGCGGGATTTATGCCATCAAGGCAATCCTTCACTGCGGCCTGCAGCTCCTGCTCGCCAAAGAATAGATCGTATGTTAACGCATTCCCCAGCCTCTCAAAGAACTGGACCACACGGGTGTCGACATCTGGAGTTGAGTGAAGTGAGGATAGCGCGTCGAAGACACAGTGGAAGACTGGCTGCTCTTCAGGCAAGACTAGCGGCAGGTCATTCATTATACCTGTGTTTAGACAGGTCGTGAGTTCCGAGTAGTTGGTAAGGTATCTAACAGACACAAACCGCACAAGTTCCGAATTGAGTATCATTCCCAGTGCTCTGATGTCCATCTCGGGAGGTCCACTGATTCTCACTATCCCGCCTCCGTGGATTACTCCTCGGGGCTTCACAACACATCGGGGGTAGGGGTAGTTCTTCGTGGAGATCAGAAGCTCGTTCTCAAAAGAGAAGCGAAGAGCTGCATCTTGAAGGAACCAATCGTCCGCGAATTGGAGGTGGTGTTCATCTACTCGGTACCTCTTCACACTGCGACCACTTGTCAGGTATGGTATCCTGAAGACTGATGTCCTCTGCTTGGAAACGTGCCCCTTCGGAATGTCTCTCCCTCTCTTCGCAGTAAGCAGCTCTCTCTTGCCGACCGAGATCAATTCTGCGTGGATCGCGTCATGGTATATCGGGAATATTCTGGAAGAACTCAACACTCTCCGAGGAACAGCATTACTTCTCTGCTGGCCCGGCCTTCTGGACTCGACCTGGACAGATTCGTCTGAGTTTGTGAAGTCCTTTCTCGCGAAGAGACTGACCATTTCTAGGGTCACATCATCGAAGGGACTAGCCTCATCAATAATCTTCCAGAGGTTGACTTTGCTCATGAGGAATCTTCGGGTCTTCTGGAATTGCGTCACCCTAAGAATGCTGTTTGGCACAAGTAGTCCGAAGGTCCCGCTAGGTGTTAGGAGCGCACTCGCTCTCACGATGAAGTGTGCGGCGGCATTCCATGTGCCCTCCCTGTTGCCCCCGACATTTGTGGTATAGGTTTGTGCTATGTAATCCCTCTCGTCCTGGCTGAGTATGTTCCCGTACGGTGGATTTCCGAGGATGATGTCAAACCCGCCGTTTTCCACGATGATTTCAGGAAACTCTCGTGCCCAGTGGAAGGCATCAGCGACTCTCTCCTCATGTGGCCCAGGCTTCCCCAGCCCGATTCGGCCCACCAGGGAGTTGCCGCAAAGGACGTTAGGCGCGGGCAAGGCATGTGTGGGGCCTACGTCTGTGGCCCATGAGCATAGCGTTTCTCGGCAGTCTGATACCGCTTCAGGCACAACATCTACTCCATAGAGACAGTGCTCAACTATCTCTGCCCTCCTCTCTGGAGCCTCCAGAGGATCTCCCAATGCTGAACGGACATCATCTAGCCACTTGGCTGCTTCAAGCAGGAAGGCCCCGTCTCCTGCTGCAGGGTCCAGAATCTTCACTGACCGCACGTCAGAGAGGAAATCTTCTTTGTTGCGAGGTGATAGAGTCGCCAGCTCGTCAGCATCGCGAATCTCCTCCCCAGTTGTGTTCGAGAGCCATGAACAGAGCGTTTCCTTTGTGATAAGACCAGCAAGGTCTAGTGGAGTATAGAATGAGCCTATCCTCTTCTTCTCGACCCTGATGTGAACGTTCATCGGTTGACTCAAGCAGGAACCTTACAAATAACCGAGTAACACAAGCGCTTGCATTAAGGAGAAGCTTCATCTATGGGGTTGCAGGGGGTAGGCGCATGAGTCGCATGTGGGTACTGAGTCTGCTTGTTATTCTTCTTGCAGTACCCTCTCCAGCGGCCATTGCAGATCCGACCGGGACGGAGTTCGAGCCCTCGGTGATTGAGGGATACAGCGAGAGAGTCTACGGAGTCAACCTCGCCTCTAACGTATATGGGAAGGTATCGAACACGCAGTATCAGAACTGGATCATTGAGATGACGGCGAACGGTCCTCGGTACATCATGGACGACACATCCATCGGAGGGAATAACGCAGCAGCTCGGGACTGGATAGTCGACAAGCTTCTGAACGTTTCAGGCGGACGCTTGGAGATAGACGTTCTTGGGAACTACCAGAGCATCGTGGCCAAGTTGCCCGGCTACCTTCCTGGTGACCTTCCGGGATTCGCCGTCACAGCACACTACGACACAGTGGCGGGATGCCCCGGAGCAAACGATGACGCAAGCGGGGTTGCAGCGATTCTTGAAATCGCGAGGGTCATGTCTGATTACGAATGGCCTCTCGACATCTACTTCATCGTGTTCAACGGGCACCATGCACTGGGGTCATTTCAGGGCAGCCGTGAGGTCTCCAATGCATTCCTGAATGATGAGATTGAGCTCCTTGCTCTGTACAACCTTGATACTCTTCTTCGCCAGGATCGGCGCCTACCTGTAAATCAGAGAGTCATCGTATCCTATCTGGATTCAGTGCCTTATCACAAGAGCAAGTACTGGGTAGACCTAGCCAAGATGATGGCCAATGTCTACGGCATAGATATGATCAATCCCGTGCCGTCTTCTGAGTTCTTCTACTGGGAGAACTCGGATCACTACCAGTTCGTCGCACGTGGCTACGAGGGTGTTCTGTGCGCCTTTGAGTCTGGATTCGCGGGTGACTACACCTATCAGACACCTGGCGACGTCTACGGAGCCCCTGGTTACAACTACGGGATAGGCCGGGAGCTGGCGGGAGATATCTCGGCGAGTATGGCCTACATTATGGG
>JAEOUG010000070.1 GCA_016839445.1 Candidatus Thorarchaeota archaeon | reverse complement strand
TTAAATGTTAGACCAGTCTAACTTTTCTCTCTGCGCAACAACACGAGGATCAGAGCATGAACCCCGATGAAACCAAGACACAGAGGCTGAGTCACAAGACACTCACATCTGTCAGGTCTGGTGCTGTATGCCGCCTTGTCGGAGTGGGCGAAGAGGGATGGGGAGTAGGCGGGAGGCATCACTTCTTCGACAAGTGGGGCGGAAATCACTGGCATAGGGGAGGAAGACACTGGGGGAAGAGACGGTCAACACCGCGAATGGCACAGCGGGCACAGCGCGAGATCACAAGAAGACTGCTTGATTTGGGCCTGACCAAGGGATGCACTTTCAGAGTGGTCCAAGGCAGTAGATTCGGCCCAGTCCTAGTCGAGGTGAGAGGAACAAGGATAGCTCTAGGCCACGGTCTGGCGAGGACGCTCATCGTAGAGGAGGTTGCTGAGCAGTGCTGAAGATTCGTGTTGCGCTCATTGGTAACCCGAATGTAGGGAAGTCAGTCATATTCAATGCACTGACAGGAATGAAACAGCACACAGGAAACTGGCCGGGAAAAACGGTCGAACGAAAGGTAGGGGAATTCGTCCATAAGGGCGCGGAGTTTGAGGTTGTCGACCTTCCTGGTGTGTACAGCCTGAGTGCGGTCTCAGAAGATGAGAGAATCGCACGCCAGTACATAGTGGACCATCGGCCCGATGTGGTCGTAGACATCCTGAACGCGTCACAGCTCGAGAGGAACCTCTACCTCACTCTCCTCTTGATAGAACTGCAAGTGAACCTAGTAGTTGTCCTGAACATGTATGATGTCGTAAGATCAAGAGGGGACAAGATTGACCTAGAAGCACTCTCCGAGAAGCTCGGAGCCAGAGTCGTAGCTACCACTGCAACGAGAAAGGAAGGGCTCGATGAACTGAAGGATACCATTCTTGAGGCGGTCCCACAACACGTCCTTGAGAACGTGAGAGAAGAGAGTGTAGCTCATGGCCACGCACCGGGTGAGAACAACGGAGCAGACCATCTTCACTACCACCCGAAACATCACCACCATGGAGAGTACGAGAGACTTCGTCCACCTGCAGTGAAATACAGTCCTGAGATTGAGGCGAAGCTCAAGCAGATTGTTATGATTCTTGAGGATGAGAAGGAGCTTCTTGAGAGATTTCCTCCTCGCTGGCTTGCACTGAGACTTCTGGAGAGAGATTCCGAGATCATCTCCCTCGTGCAGAAACAGGAGACCCTAGAGAAGGTCTTGGAGGTGACTGTTTGAGCCGCGAGCCAGTTGCCGAAGCCGAAGAGCCATCAGAGTCAGACAGAGAGATGGACATTGACCCTCAGATTCGTCTGGCTGATGAGAGGTATGAGGTGATTGGACAGATTCTCTGTGAAACCTATGAGCCCGGAGAGGGAAAGTGGATGCTGAGCGACATGCTAGACCGTGTCTTGATTCATCGCTATCTAGGCCTCCCAATCTTCCTTGTCATCATGTGGGCGATGTTCCACTTCACTTTCCAGATCTCAACCGTGTTCATGGAGATGATCAGCCAGTTCTTCCTCTGGGTAGGAACTTACACTGCACAGATTCCAATCCCGTGGCTGGCCTCTCTACTAACAGATGGTGTGGTGGCAGGCGTCGGTTTCATTCTGACATTCGTCCCGCCCATATTCTTCCTATATCTGGCAATATCAGTCCTTGAGGACACTGGCTATCTCTCTAGAGCTGCGTTCGTTGTAGACAGGATCATGATGAAGATGGGCCTCCATGGTAGATCCTTCATACCTCTGCTTCTCGGATTTGGTTGCAGCGTTGCGGCAGTGATGGCATCGCGTACGGTGGACGGGAGATCCAACAGACTCACGACGCTTCTGGTCAGCCCTCTCATGTCTTGCGCCGGCAGACTACCAGCGTACATCGTGATTGCAGGAGTCTTCTTCCCGGCCCAGGCAGGGACTGTGGTGTTCCTGCTATATCTGCTCGGGATCATCATGGCGGCGCTGGTGGCGCTGCTATTCAAGAAGACGCTCTTCAGAGGAGAGTCCTCCAGCCTCCTAATGGAGCTGTCCATGTATCAGATGCCAACCGCTCATGGATCTTTCAGACACATGTGGGACAGGGGTACTCTCTTCCTGAAACATGCTGGATCATACTTACTGGCGGGTAGCATCATCATGTGGTTCCTATCGGCATATGGCCCAGGAGGCTTTGGTGTGCCGGTGGACCAGTCATTACTCAGCATAATAGGCCATATCATTGAGCCGGTATTCATTCCCTTGGGATTCCAGTGGCAGATAGTGGCAGCTCTGGTCTTCGGATTCATGGCCAAGGAAGCTGTAGTCCAGTCACTGTCAATCATCTTTGCCGTTGGTGGAGCCATGAGCCTCGAGGTGGCACTGGCGGCTGTTCTCACTCCGGCTTCTGCGATGGCGCTACTCGTCTTCACACTCCTCTATGTTCCGTGCATAGCAACCGTAGGAGCAATTCGCAAGGAGACAGGATCTTGGAGGTGGACCGCCTTCTCGGTGGCATACCAGCTAATCCTTGCCTATGTGGTGGCACTCGTTGTCTACTTGATAGGGGGACTGTTCCTTGTCTAGGAGCTACGATTCACTAGGCCTACCCGAAAATGGGAAGTGGCCCTCTGTGATGACACTGATAATAGGTGTTGCCTACTTCTCTGTGGGGCTTGTTCAAGTGCTCAGCGGGCTGGGAGTTGTTCCTCCAGTATTCGGTACAACGGATGTTCTTGGAGGTTTTCTCTTGCTCATCGTTGCAGCCGTCTTCCTGACTGGCTTCAGACCACTGCGTGAAGACAATCAGGAGGGATATGCCTACATCGCAGTAGGCTACATCCTTGCGGCTGTGTTGTTCGGCCTGCAGGTTCTTGTCATAGCAACCAACGCACTTGGATGGTTGCTCAGATTTGAGGACTGGTTGGACTGGACTCTGATAAGCGACCTGACTCCATCTTTCTGGATGTTCATCGGTCTTGCAGTCTGCACAGGGAGCTTGGTCCTAGTTGGGGCGATGAGGAATAAGCTTCGGCCGACCTTGGAGGTGTCTGAATGATAAAGGAGATACTTGGGAGGATTCTTGAGGGAGGGATGGTAGATAAGAAAGTGGTCGCAAGAGAGTTCGGAATCCAGCCAGAGACGCTGGAGGACATCATCCGGCTCCTCATCGACAGGGGATACCTGGCCTTGGAGGAGAATGGGTGTGAGGAGAGCGCTTCATGCGCATCTTGCGAGTCAAGAAGGGCCTGCCAAGTGATGACTGAACATAGAGCGTTCTTAGTAACTGAGAGAGGAGAAAGGTACGCTAGGAGCTGATTGAGATGTCAGATAAAGCATGTAGAAAGGGCCCACAGACTCACTTCGAGCTGACGAAGGCTCTAGAGGAGTATGTGAAGGTGATTCATGATCTGGAACTAGCCGAGGGTTCTGCAGCTGCGTCAATTGTTGCCGAGCGTCTTGGTGTCAAGGCGCCAAGCGTGACTGCTGCCCTACGGAAACTTGATGCTCTGGGCATGGTCGAGTATAGGCCCTACCAAGAAGTGAAGCTCACGGAGAAGGGGAGAGAGGTGGCCGAGAAGCTTGACTGGCGCCATAAGACCCTGATGGACTTCCTTCTGATGATTGGCGTGGATGAGGACGTAGCCAAGACAGATGCATGTGAGATTGAACACGTAGTCCATCGAGAAACCATCGAAAAGCTCTCAGACTATCTCAGAAAGGCGCAGAAGAAGAAGTAGTGGGCAAGCGGGCCCGCATCCTTGGCCCCTCGCCCTGTCGAAGAGAGATTATTGGATGGAGGAGACAACCCCGCATCAAACGGAGTGTCACAGTTTCATTATGCCCAGCACTAATAAGGGGCACACTGTTGGTAACCTTCATCTGGCGTCAAGTATGATTATCTCATAGGTGTGGGAATTGAGAGCCGGAGTATTGCTCGTCTTAGTGGCGCTTCTCCTCCTGTCAGCTCCAGTCAAGTCGGCAGGCCAAATGCAAGCGGTCGTACTGGATGACGATCAGACAGCTCCAACACCGATAGCAATGGGAAACCTCACAAGCAGCGGTTGGTCAGCAGAGTGGCCAACAGGAGTGTGCGTAGACTCTGATGGTGTGACATACGTGACAAGTGTGTATCCCTACTGGATGAACGTTCGTGGTGAGTCTCCCGCGTCCTTGATTGCATGGAAAGCAGATGGCTCTCTTCTGTGGACAGACAGATACTCAACCTTCGATAGGGTTCTCTACGACATCATAGCTGACGAGTCAACCCTCTTCGTGTCCGGGACTGCGTCCAGCGCACTCTTCATAGCAGAACTTGACTTCCAAGGAAACTGGCTGTGGAACGCCACCTGGGACTGGGATGAGATTGGCTTCGGACTCACAATTGGCACCAATCTGTATATGCTTGAAGATGGCACCGTTATTACGTCAGGAGTGTCTCTCCGTTACCCTGATGATTCAGTCTACTATTTCGTTGTGGCATTCAATCAATCTGGGGAAGAGCTGTGGCGATTTGTGGACGGGTCACGGATTACCACGTCGTGCGGAGCTGACTGCATCTACATTCATAACAGCAACTTCCTCCAGAAGTGCTCCAGTGACGGCTCAGTCATCTGGACGACAGTCCTGGATCAAGACTCTCGCATATACTCGTCAGATGGAGTCGTCTACACCATGACTCCGCAGGGACCGATTCTCCCATCCTCTCTAGCTCTGAAAAGAATAGACGAGGGAAGCGGGGCGCAGGTCGCCGAGTCAACTCTGAGCTTTGTAGATGGCGAGAGCAATGAACTCAACATAGCGAACCATGTGGCAGAGGTTACTGCTGCCGATACTCTTCTGTTTCTGATCAGGGTGAATCAGTCAGAGTCGTCACACGTAGTGCACCTGAACTCGTCCCTAACTCCAGCCTTCAGCTCACTTCTCCTGGATGAGTCATGGGTCCATGCCATTTTCGCCCTTGGTCAAGATGGCCTGATGCATGTGACAGGCCAGAACTCCATTCTCGGAATGACCCTGGCAGTCTACAATGTCACCAGTATCATGACCGGCAACGGCGGTGGTTTCTCAGGTATCGATTATCTACTAGTGGGCGAAGTCGCAGCAGGCGTGGTTTTGCTCGACGTTGTGTTGATTCTCTACCTGAAGAAGAAGCAAGCCACTTGACCAAAGACCGCAATACTTATCGCCGGCCCCATGGCATCATGGCTCACTCATATGGGGATGAGTAATGATGGCAGATCACAGTGAACGCATAACACCACAGTTTGTGTCTAGTGCACTCGATGTCCAGGAGAAGATGAGAGTCTGGGCAAACCGCGCAATCCGGGACGGCTTCAGCGAGGACGAGCGCACAGAGAATCGAATCACGCTCAGGCGGCGGCCAAGAGTGGCCAGTCTAGCAGTCATCTTCGGCCCGATCTTCGGGTTCCTCTATGGAACCTTCATGTACGGCTCATTTGCAGGCTTAATCCACGCGGCGATCTTTGGGTTTCTAGGCATCTGCGGCTTTGCCATCACGAAGCCGACGGTCATTACTGCGTACTGGCTGGACAGGGTTCCCTTCGAAGTCCATGTAGAGGTGACAGCCGCAGGTTACGACTACATGAACGCAATCAAGGACCTGAAGTACGTCCTCTACACGGATCCGGGAACTGCCATTCAGTAGTCAGACTGACCCCTTTGCGAAAAATCGAAAGAGTTGACGGAATCCAGCCGTTTCGCAATGCTTATATCAAAAGAACCCCTAGGCACAACCTGCGCCACGAAGACTCCCCTAGTCCATCGAAGGAGCGAAAGACTTTTAAGTAGAGCATATAAGTATATCTATCAAGCGGAATCTGAACGGGGATTGAACGTTTCTGAGAGACTTTTGCGCCACAAACAGACTCACAGTTACACCAGTAGGTTAGGAAAGACCATACACGGTCTCATTCCCGAACGGAGAGAGAGGTTGAACATCATGTCGTCAAGAACAGGGCGGAAGCAACCTGACCGGTCGAAGTCCACTGGATTCACCTGTCCAGAGTGCGGAGGACGTGAAGTCGTCCAAGATCTGGAGAAGGGAGAGAGGATCTGTGCCACTTGTGGGCTCGTGGTCAGCGAGCATCGCATCGACACGGGACCTGAGTGGAGGGCATTCACCAGCGATGAGAAGGATGCCAGGTCACGGGCGGGAGCTCCGACCAACTACGCCATACATGACAAGGGCCTCTCGACAATGATCGACTGGCGCGACCAAGACTCATCTGGGAAGAGATTCACAGCAAAGAAGCGTTCAGAGATATACCGGCTAAGAAAGTGGCAGATTCGAACGAGGGTTCACAGCAGTGTTGACAGAAACCTTGCGCAGGCTATGTCCGAGCTTGACAGGTTATCCTCACAGCTGGGACTCACAAAGAGCATCAAGGAACTTGCCGCCCTTCTGTATAGGAAGCTGATTGTACGACGACTTGCACGGAGCAGGTCGATTGATGCAATGGTGGGGGCTGCGATATATGCAGCCTGCAGACTACGGAAGGCACCACGGTCCCTTGAAGAGATAGCACGTCACTCACGAGTGAGCCGAAAGAAGATCGGGCAGCACTACCGACTATTGGTCGAGAAACTCAAGCTGAAGATGCCTATCAGTGATCCAGCCAACTACGTGCCACGATTCATCACACAGCTCTCGCTGCCAGGAGAGGTGCAGCAGAAAGTGCTTGAGATTCTTGACAGGGCAAAAGAGAACCGGACACTCGTCACCGGTCGCGACCCTCGAGGCCTCGCCGCAGCGGCGATCTACATCGCGAGCATTCTCACAGACAACAGGGTGACTCAACGTGATATTGCCATGGCGGCCGGCGTCACAGAGGTTACGGTGCGTAACAGGTACAAAGAGCTCGTTCAGAAACTGAAGATAACAATGGCACCGTGATAGATAGTTGAACACAGAGAAGAATCTGCAAGTGCACGAGGGGCCTGGGCCCTCAAGACACCCAGGTTTCACTGGAGGGAAACAGTACAGGAATGGCAACATCTAGGATAGATGAAACTACAGTAGATGAAATGCAAACAACAATTCAGAGACCTGAGTCCACATGTCCAGAGTGCGGATCTCTGGAAGTGATTCGGGACAATGAAAAGGGCGAGGTAATCTGCGCTACATGCGGTCTTGTTTTGAGCGACCACAGGATCGACACTGGTCCAGAGTGGCGTGCATTCACCTCGGACGAGCGCGACGCACGTTCAAGAACAGGAGCTCCGGCAAGCTACGCCAT
>JAEOUG010000069.1 GCA_016839445.1 Candidatus Thorarchaeota archaeon | reverse complement strand
TCTACCGATTGGTTAGACGAGCGATCGTTCCAGCTATGTTCAGCTTCAGCATTGGCGAATTCGGGGTCCAATACCTGAGGTATCTCGGGCTCTTTCAGCCCCCTGGCGCACCCCCGAGTATCAATATCATAGCCCGATTTGATCTCTTCGCGGTTAGGACGCTCCATCTATCCCTAATCTTTCTCCCACTAACACTGGCCATAATCATTCCAACTTGGATTCTGAATGATTTCGTAGTAGTATCATACAAGAGCAAGACGAAACCAGGAGAGTATCCGGATCCACAGAAGGTGGGTCAGTGGGTATCAGGTCTGCTCAGTGGTTTTTCCGTATTTGCATTTCCCATTGCCTATCTGAGTCTGTTCGTCATCGACCCGTTGGAGGCGCACGGGCCCGCCGCAGTTCTAGATAATCTCTCATTGATCCTCTTCATGATGGCGAATGTCATGATAATGTTGATAGCTTTTGTCCTTCCAGTCATCATCTTGTATGAGCTGGGCAGGACAACAATGGCGAAGTACTTCTATAGAGTGGCCAATAGACTCAAGGTAGAGAACGCATCTGTGATTGGTTCTATGCTAGCTGATGACCAGCCTGTACGAACGAATCATGCGGAGGCCCCCTCCGAAGAGGAATCATAGAGAATGCGCCCTTGCGGACACCTCGGATCTGTCAGACTGCCCGCCATACGACCTGTGTTCATGCACACTGGGTTCATTGGGGCTAGTGTCAAGAAGTAGTGGTGGGGCGAGAGGGATTTGAACCCTCGATCGACGAGTTTCGCCGATTGACGACGGTCATGTTGACCCCGTCCATTTCAGGCGCGAAATGCACCTAGATCTGGAGCCCGTCGCCATGCCGGACTAGGCCACCGCCCCGGGAGCCGGTCCACGGACTGGCGAAACCCCCGATTGACGTTGCTGATATGAAGCTTTCGCATTCGAGAGTGAAATAAGGGAGGACTACATCGCGAGTACCATGACGGGGGCCCCACGGAAACTACATGGCGTGGCAGGTATCGATGAGGCAGGCCGCGGTCCCATGATTGGGCCGATGGTAGTCTGCGGGTTGCTCTTCGACGAAGAACCCGGCACAACTCTCAGTGAGATGGGCATCAGGGACTCCAAACTGCTCACCCCAAAGAAACGCGAGGCCCTGTACGGCGACATACTTGCTCAGGCCGCGTCATCCTGCGTGAGGGAGGTCTCTGCAGCAAGTATTGACGAGCTACGTGGAAGGGGCGTGAGCCTCAACGAGGTCGAGCTCCTAGAATTCATCGCTATCGCCAAGAAGCTGAAGCCTCTCCAGCTCTACGTGGATGCCGCCGACGTCAAGGCCGAACGCTTTGGTGCGGCCATCGCTGAACGGAGCAAACTGGAGTCTCAGGGCTTAGTGGTGGTCTCGGAGCATCGTGCAGATCTGAAATACCCTGTCGTGTCAGCGGCCTCAGTCATTGCGAAGGTGCACAGGGACCGTTCTATCGCACGTCTACACGAGGAATACGGCGACTTCGGGTCTGGTTATCCTGCAGATCCCAAGACAGTGAGATTTGTCGAAGATCTAGTTGCCAGGAACGAGCCACTGCCCCCCATTGTCCGCCGGAGCTGGGAGTCTGTGAAACGAATTGAGACCAAACTAGCGACTGGGCAGGACACCTTGGAGTCCTACTGACCCGAGCGCTCAGAGATTATCTTCTTCAGTTCATCAGGTTTGTCAATCTCGTCCAGTTCAAGCTGACGTATCACCGGGAGGTCGGAAATGCTGTCCTCTGCCTGACCCTCTTCTACGATGATCACAGTCTCAGACTTCGTTATCTCCGATACGCTCTTGAGAATCCCCATTCTCTTCTTGAGTGTCCAGCTCTTCAGC
Source organism: Candidatus Thorarchaeota archaeon (assembly GCA_016839445.1). Taxonomy (GTDB): domain Archaea; phylum Asgardarchaeota; class Thorarchaeia; order Thorarchaeales; family Thorarchaeaceae; genus SMTZ1-45. The sequence continues at coordinate 7,555 of JAEOUG010000069.1, read as the reverse complement.
GAGCCGACTCCAGACATCAGCGGAGGACCTTCTTCCTTTGCGGCCACATGGAAGGGCGCCCTGTCTGTCCAGAGAACGCTCATGCCCATGCGTTCGAAGAATGCATCAACCCGGCGCTCAATGTCAGATGACCACTGTGTGTCCTTCGTGTGCCCCCTCAGATCGGGCAGTTCAGTGCGCCTGCTCAGAAGGTCCACTGGGATGATCAGGTCGGTCTCTAGGACTAGCTCAAGCTTGTCGGCAATCTTCTCTGCGACATCCTTGCTGACATCAATCTCATCCCTCTCGTAGGCAAGGATGGCTCCCGTGGTGACCTCTGCACACTCAGCTAGTTCCTCTGTGGACACGTTCATCCTGTGTCTTGCCTCTCTCAGCTTGGACCCATCGATGGCGACAAACCTGCCGCCTCGTTGCACGAACTCCCTTGGGAGCTGCTGTTCAGAGATGAGGCGGTGGAAACTCGGAGGCGCTATTGTTGACACGCCATACCTCTTGTAGACAACACCGTCGTCGAGTTCTCCACGTCGGGTCTTCTTGCCAATGATGAGAGGAGTGGCATTGAAGAAGTGCGCCACAAGCTGCAGGGACATAGCATCTTCAGCTGTGAGGGCATCGATATTCGACAGGACCTTCACGAGGATGAGTTGCTCTCCTCTGCGAGCTACAAGATCGAAGCAGCTCGGCCTCACATCGCATTGCGAAGAGAGGTTGAACCCAGCATCCTCTAGGTGGGACACCACCTCAGAGAGCAGTTGGGTCCTAGACTTCGTCAATTCGCTCAGCCACCGTTAGCTCTTGTTCGAACCCTTTTCAGCATATCTAATAGTGAAAAGCCGAGCGTGCGAGCTAATCATTCCTCGCCAATCTTCTTCTCCTTGACCATTCCCACTACGATACCCAGAGCGGTTGTTGAGGGCAGTCTTCGTCGAAGCAGTTGCACCTGGGGTCGCGCCAGTTGCTCAACTGGCTTCCAGGCAGCGAAATTCTCCCATTGTAGGTCAACATATCCTAGTACCTGATGAACCAGGAAGAGTTCGTGTTTATTCCCTGCGATGGTGTGAATTCCGGGGCCATAGTCCATTCTTCTCAGGATGACAATCGGCAGTCGAATCTCCCCATGAATGCGCTTGGGAACCATTCTCGACAATTCCTCAATCTCTTCCCGCTTGAGTACAGACCTCTCTCCTGACTTGGTGACATAGTATGGCTCGGGCTGCTCAAGAAGCTCCTTCAGGGTGATTCGAGATTCAGGCAGGTGGTCATTCAGGGTCTCAATGTCGTGTTCAATCATTCTGTCCAGATGACGACTCAAGTGAGTTCCTCCGTGGCTCTGCACACAATGAATCTGTGGTCCTTCTCCAAGGGGCTTAGGTCGATACTCTCCACAATCTCGAGCCCGTGCTCCTCAAGAGTCCTAAGCTCGCGCGTGTAGATCTTGTTTATGTCTGAGGCAGAGTCTATGCTTCGTGCCTTGATTGCCAGCATGCCCCATGCTCCGAAACTGCAGAAGGTCTTCATGTTCTCATAGAGAATCTCTGCCTGATTGGGCTGAGCGACGTCCTGATACACAATCTCAACCGGGCCAACTATGGGGGCGTATCTTGTTGGATGGCGGGCGTCTTCAACAATCGGTATCACGTTCTTTCGACTGGTTGTCAGGCCAATGAGTTCTCTTGCGGATCTCTGTGAGAACTCCACCGCGTAGATGACTCCTTGGTCTCCTACAATATCCGAACAGTGACTCACCGTTGTTCCAGATGCCGCACCCAAGTAGAGAACTCTTGAGCCCTTTCTGATGGGCATCTCTGAGAGACCCTTCCTTATAGCCGCGGCAAGCTTTGACCGTCTCGGGGACCAAAGCCTGTACTCGTGTCCACCCTCAGACACCAGTTTCTCTCCGTAGACAGTCTTGCCTGGTGCAAGTGACTCTGTGGCTAATGACTCCTGCTCTCGGTCCTTCACGGTGAATACTCCGGCAAAGCGGTGTGGAGTCACAGACGGCACTACTTCCGCCCCTCCTTCCTGCGTCGTCCTTTCTGAGGCCTCGACGGTTTTCCTCTCCGAGGAGGTTTCGGCCTCGGCGGGGGCTTCGTTTCTTTCGGCGGCTCGGGATTCTGGCGCTTAATCTCCTCAACCCTTGCAAGGAAGTCCTTTCTCAGTTCATCTCCGATGTCAGTACCCGAGTATGCATCAATTCGGGCGGCAATGGACAACTTCCCAGCCAGTGCCCGGGCTACCTTGCCTCGAATCCAGTAGGGTGAAGTGTTGATCTCCGGAACACGGTAGATGATGCCGTGCTTTGGAGGAGCCGCCCCTGTCTTGATACTTCTGAAGAGGGCTCGTTCTGCTCCAAAGACCTGTATTGTACTAGAAGGCCTTCGTGCCAGTTCCTTTAGAGAACCCGCCGAACTGATGAGTCGAGCTCCAATGAGAGGCCCAGCCAAGACCGACATGTTTGGTGCGACCTCCTCCATGAGCCCAGTAACATATCCTTCAAGTTCGCCTCTCTGCTGGTACATCTTGTCTATCGTGTTGGCCAGCCCTTGGATTACGCCAATGTCCGAATCACTCATTGGAGCTCCAACATCTGAGCCGGACTTGGTGATGGCGTCTACGAGTGCATCCGGGACTCCTGCCCCCTCAAGGCACTGTTGATTCATCATCTTCTTCCCGCAGCAGTGCATCAGAATGCGTGCGAAGCTCTCCTGGTCTTCCACAATCTGGCTCAGGGATGGATGATGAAGTGAATACCACTCACGGAGTCGCATGACCAGGATATTGATCGACTTGTCAATCTCGTCGATGGCATCCACTGCATTCTTGATGAGAAGGTCCCGCTCTTCAATGGCTGCACTCACTCTCGACTTGGCGAGTTCGAGCGAAGCCGACCGAACGAAGTCTGCAATCTCATCTGTGTCTGCGGTAACGCCGAGGTCCTTCAGGTACTGCTGTTGATTCTGCCTGAACCACTTGATCACACTGCTCTCCTCAAGCGAGACCTCTAGTTGGCCAGACTTGGCAAGCGCTCGTGCCATCATTTGGTCTTCGGCTACAACCTTCGTGAGCCCATTCTGAACGAGATCTCCCACTAGAGAGTCTGTGTCATCGTTCGAAGACCCATTTACTATGGCCGCCAGGACAGAAGAGGCCAGCTCAAGGTTGGGATGGAACAACCTGTGCCAGACTACATTGTTCTTGTCATCCAGAGCAAAAGCACCAATGGCATTGATGGTCACGAATGTAGGCACCGATGAATCACACCCTATTGATTTGCTGCTCGACAGTGGAGCATGTCGGATAAGTCTGTCGTCCCTTTTCCATCTTGCTTATTACGAATCAAGAATCTGTCGAGGTCAAGGTGGCCACGTGAAGATTCAGGGATATTGGCTTGCCTCAGGAGTCTTGGGTGTTGCAGCATCCACGATGATCAGGATTGTGAAGCGTGGTGCAGACGCAGTTGTTACCAAGTCGATTGGACCTGTTCCTAGGAAGGGTCACTCGGGGCCTATCCTTGCATCCTCACATGGCGGACTTCTTAACGCCGTTGGCCTCACGAATCCTGGAATCGATGATTTCGGAGGAGAAATGCGCATTCTGAAGGATGCAGGTGTGCCAGTGGTTCTGAGTATCTTTGGAGGCACCGTTGAGGAGATTGTGGAAGTAGCACACAAGGGTGCAGAGATGAAACCGGATGCAATCGAGCTGAATCTCTCCTGCCCGCATGCTGAGATCTCGCAGATCGCACACAGCCCAGAACTCACTCACAGGTATGTCAGCAGCGTGAAGGATGCGGTCACGTGTCCCGTCTTCGCAAAACTCACACCCAATGCCTCTGACATAGTATCGGTGGGTCGTGCTGCTGAGTCCGCCGGAGCCGACGCTGTTGTGGCGGTGAACACCGTTAGAGGGATGAAGATTGACATCCAACAGATGCGTCCTGTCCTCGGAAACAAGGTCGGAGGCCTGTCTGGTCCATCAATCTTTCCAATTGCAGTGAGATGTGTCTACGACCTGAGCCGCAGCCTGGGCATTCCAGTCATCGGAGTCGGTGGAGTCATCACGTGGGAGGATGCCATTGAGATGCATCTTGCCGGTGCTAGCGCCATTCAGATTGGCACTGGGCTTATACACGATATGGACATCTTCTCAAAGATTCGGACTGGTGTGAAGAAGTATCTTGATGAAAAGGGGCTGTCTGACGTAACAGAGATCGTGGGCGCTGCATGGAGGAATGAAGATTGAGCGTTGAGAGAAGGATGGGAGTCCCCACCTCTGTGAGAGTATCTGAGATCATCCGGGAGAATAAGACCACATCTACCCTCCTCTTCCAGCATGAGGCTGATGATCTCACAGTCGAACCCGGTCAGTTCTTCATGATCTGGATCCCAGGGATCGATGAAATCCCCATGAGCATCTCCTACTGGGACTCTCCGGTTGCTGGAGTCTCAGTCCTGCCTGTTGGCGATGCGACGAGTGCACTCGCCTCTCAGCAGGTTGGTGAGTGGATAGGTGTACGCGGGCCCTTTGGCACATCCTTCTCCACTGATGCGAAGAAGGCCCTTGTCGTTGGCGGCGGGATCGGCACAGCCCCTCTCCGACTGCTGGTCCATGACCTGCTTGCCAGGGGCGCGGACGTCACACTGCTTCTGGCCGCGCGGACCAAGGACTCACTTCTGTTTCTGAAGGAGTTCAGTACACTCAGAGACGAGGCGTTTCATCTCCTTACAGCCACGGATGATGGCTCAGAGGGCTTCAAGGGACTGGCTACGGAGGCCGCTGAGGGCCTACTAGAGAAGGAGAGCTTTGATGCCATATACACCTGCGGCCCTGAATTGATGATGGTCGGGCTTCATAGGCTGGCACAAGAGAAGAGGATTCACTTTGAGGCCTCTCTGGAACGGCACATGAAGTGCGGCTGTGGCATCTGTGGCAGCTGTGTATTGGACCCCACAGGTGAGCTTGTCTGCCTTGATGGTCCCGTCTTCACAGGAGAGCGCCTTCTCAACATAACTGACTTTGGCAAGTATGAACGGGATGAGATGGGTAGGAAGAAGAAGTTCTGATGCAGGTCGAGAAGACCTGCAGGATGACTTGTCTGGTTACTAACGAGTGGCCTGGCCTACGACCTTGCCGCGTACGTATCTCTTGACGAAGTTCCTCTTGTTACGAATGCGAGGAATGGGAGTGTGTCTCTCGCGTCCCTGAACCTTTGGAGTTGACTCACGGACTTTTCCTGCTTTTGTGAGAGAACCGTGTGAACCTGGCATATTGCTTCACCTTTGTGATGCACGACGCTCGAAGGTTCATCATAAAAACATTGTCCAACTGACACGTATCTCTGACGACCTTAATAGCCATGGTCTGGACCCGACTACATGTCGCATCCTCCCCAGCTGCGCCTTCTCTCACATCCTGTCTCGTCAGAGAACCACCCCTCCCTCCATAGTGATGTGGATAGTGCGCGGCTGTGGGACCTACTTCGTGACACCTCAGTTCACACGGTACTCAAGAAGTCCGCACTCAACGAGCTCTCGCGGCGGCGCGACCCGAATCTTATGGATTACTGTGAGTCATTGCTTGCCTCCGACAGTCGTAGCGACTGGTGTCTTGGTGTGACCACGCTCTCAGCAACGGGCACTCCAGAAGCTGTCGATCGACTCATCTCAGTCTTCGCCAGGTCCTTGGGCGAAGACCGTCTCTATGTGCTAGAGGCCGTTGCGCATATTCTCACTGCTGAGTTTGTCAGACCCTTCAGTATCATGGTCCGTGAGGTGACCAAGTACTGTGAGATTGACGTGTCTCGTTGGACGCGGGCGGCTGTCTCGACCCTCAAAGAGGTCTGCAAGCGCTACGGGGTTGAGATTGTGTCAGAATCGGATCCCTCTGGAAACCCTGAGCTAGCAGAGGACATGGTCCTTCCTCTGGACCAGTGACTATCCAGACCGCATTCTTAAAGTCAGTATCAGGTCCCTCCAAGGCGTGATGACGGTCAGAGACGAGCGCTATGGTGTCTATCGCGAGATAGTAGAGGCACTGCTACAGAGCAGTGAACCACTCACGCGAAGGACCGTCAACAAGATCAAGAATCGAGTCTGTGGCAAGTACCATCTCTCAAAGATCCCCTCGAACGCCGATATTCTGCAGGTATCCATCCCTGAGGAGGCGGAAGTGCTCCGCCCTTTCCTACAGAAGCGTCCTGTCCGCACCGTGTCAGGAGTTGCAGTCGTCGCAACGATGACCACCCCACATGAGTGCCCCCATGGGAAGTGCGCCTACTGCCCCGGCGGACCTGACCTGGGTGTGCCGCAGAGCTACACTGGGCATGAGCCAGCGACAATGCGTGGCCTTCAGTACGATTTCAATCCATATCGGCAGGTAGAGGGCCGACTGAACCAGCTCAGAAACATAGGCCATAGTGTCAACAAGGTCGAGCTGATAGTCATGGGCGGGGACTGGTGTTCGAAGCCAAGAGAGTACCAGGAGTCCTTTGTGAAGGGCTGCCTTGACGCTATGAACGGGTCAACTGCAGCAAGCATCGTTGAGGCACAGACTGTCAATGAGACTGCAGAGGTACGAAATGTAGGACTCACCTTTGAGACTCGTCCGGACTGGGTGACGCATGAGAGCATTGATACCATGCTGGAGATGGGCGCCACACGGGTTGAGATTGGGGTTCAGACTCTATCTGATGAGATTCTCGAACGAGTAGAGCGAGGTCATGGCATCGAGGCCACTACTCGTGCCACACAGATGCTACGCGATAGTGGTCTGAAGGTATGCTACCATATGATGCCTGGACTACCGGGTGCAACCCCCGAGAGCGATCTGACGACCTTTGCGACGCTCTTCTCGGACCCTAGGTTCCGCCCAGACATGCTCAAGATCTACCCCACAATCGTGGTGAAGAACACTCGTCTGTATGACTGGTGGCGCGACGGTTCCTACACTCCGTACACTACCGACCAGATTGTGGCTCTTCTCGCAGAGGCCGTGAGTCAGATGCCTGAGTATGTTCGCATTCAGAGAATGCAGCGGGACATACCACTTCACCAGATCGAGGCGGGCCTTGACAAGGGTCATCTCCGTGAGCTTGTCCACGAGGTAATGGCCGCCCGGAACCTGCGGAATCCTACTATCAGATTCAGAGAGATTGGACATTTTTCCATGAGGTCCGAGATTGACGTCAATCCTGAGGAGGTTGAGCTAGTTCGACGTGACTATGAGGCCTCCGGAGGTACAGAGGTCTTTCTATCTCTAGAGATACCACGACTGGACACAATCCTTGGCTTCCTTCGCCTTCGATTTCCCAGCAGCGATGTTCATCGTCCCGAGATACGACACCGCAGATGCACTCTGATTCGAGAGCTGCGGGTCTATGGGCCTGTAGTGGAGGTGGGGGACAGAGATCCTGAGGCATGGCAGCATCTAGGTCTTGGAGAGCGGCTCATGGAGGCCGCCTACGATGTCAGCCAAGCGGATTTCGGTGCCAGCAGTATCGTCGTGAACAGCGGTATTGGAGTGAAGGAGTACTACAGGAACCTTGGCTTTGGTGACG